>DASTVC010000073.1:0-4745 GCA_035759295.1 Longimicrobium sp.
TCGGCCCCCTCCTCTCCCACGCCGATCCGCACCGGCAGGGTGTTGATGAAGGGGCCCATCACGCGGCCCGCGCCCTCGCCCCCCCGGCCGAAGAGCAGCGTGCCGAACACTACGTCCTGCCGGCCGCTCAGCCGCGCGAGCACCTGCGCCCACGCCAGGTGACACAGGCTCGCCGTGCTCACCCTTACCGCCCGCGCTCGCCGGCGCAGCCGTGCGGAGAGGTCGCCGGCTACCGGCAGCCACGCCTCCCGGATCCCACGTCCCTCCCCCCACACGTCCAGCAGCCCGTACGGCGCCGTCGGCTCATCGATGTCCCCCAGCATGCCCGTGAAGAACCGCTCATGCTCCTCGCGGCTCACCCCCAGGCGCGCCTGCGCCACGTAGTTGCGGAACGGCAGCGGCGCCGGAAGCTCGGACTGGCGGCCCAGCAGGTGCACCCGGACCTCCTCCTGCAGCACCTCCAGCGACTCGTGGTCGCCCGTCAGGTGGTGCGTGAGCATCAGCAGCAGCCACCGGCCCCGCCCGCGGTCCTCGGTGATGCACGCCCGCCGCAGCGGCGCGCGCGTCAGGTCCATCCGGTACCGCCGGGGGTCATAGCGCCGCCACAGCTGCTCGGCCGGCTCGGCCCCCGCATCCACCTCCACCTCGTCCACCGGCATCGGCGCGTGCCGCCAGACCACCTGCACCGGCTCGGAGAGCCCCTCCCAGACCACGGCCGTCCGCAGGACGTCGTGACGGTCGATCACCGCCTGCAGTGCGGCCAGGTGCTGCTCCAGGCGCGCGCGGGTATCGAACTCCATCACGCTCGACAGCAGGTACGGATCCCCCTCCTGCGACATCAGGTGGTGGAAGAGAATCCCCTCCTGCAGCGGGGCGAGCGGGTAGATGTCCTGCACGTTCGCCGCTCCGCCCTGCACCCCCGCCACGATCCGGTCGATGTCCGCCTGGCTCAGCTCCACCAGCGGCAGCATCTCCGGCGTGATGGATACTGCCCCCTCCGGGATCCCGTTCGCGGGGACCTGGATCTCCGTAGACGTTCCGCCCACGGCCAGCGCCAGCTCTGCCAGCACCGGCGTGGTGAACAGGGCCCGCACCTCCATGTGCAGCCCCACCCGCCGCATCCGCTCGATCAGCCGGATCGCCAGGAGCGAGTGCCCGCCCAGCTCGAAGAAGTGGTCCCACCGCCCCACCCGCACCACCCCCATCAGCTCGCTCCAGATCTCCGCCAGCGCCGTCTCCACCTCGCCAAGGGGCGCCTCGTAGCTCCCACGAGCGTACGCATCCCCCTCCGGCGCCGGCAGTGCCTTGCGGTCCAGCTTGCCGTTCGCGGTCAGCGGCAGCGCGTCCAGGAAGACGAACGCGGAGGGGACCATGTACTCCGGCAGGCTCTGGCGCAGACGTTCGCGCAGCGCGTCCGCCTCCGCTTCACCCACGATGTACGCCACCAGCCGCAGATCGCCCGGCACGTCTTCGCGCGCCAGGACAACGGCCTCGCGCACCTCCGGGTGCTCGGCCAGCCGCGCCTCGATCTCGCCCAGCTCGATGCGGAAGCCGCGGATCTTCACCTGCTCGTCCAGGCGGCCCTGGTACTCCAGCGTCCCGTCCGCCATCCACCGCACCCGGTCGCCGGTGCGGTACAGCGTCCCTTCGCCGAACGGGTTGTCGATGAACCGCTGCGCCGTGAGCTCGGGGCGGTTCAGGTAGCCGCGCGCCACGCCGCCGCCGCCGACGTACAGCTCGCCCGGCACCCCGACCGGCACCGGCCGCCGCGCCGGGTCAAGCACGTACAGCCGCAGGTCGGGGATCGCCCGCCCGATCGGGCTCCCCGATCCGCCGAAGACGTCGTCGCGGCTCAGCGGCCGGTAGGTCACGTGCACGGTGGTCTCGGTGATCCCGTACATGTTCACCAGGCGCGGCGTGTCGGCACCCCGGCGCTCGACCCAGTCGCGCAGGGAGGCGGGCTCCAGCGCCTCGCCGCCGAAGATCACGTTGCGCAGCGCCAGCTCGCCGCCCCGCTCCGCGTCCACCGCCATGAACTGGCGGAAGGCCGAGGGCGTCTGGTTCAGCACCGTCACGCCCTCGCGCTGGACCAGCGCGTGGAACGCTTCCGGATCGCGGCTCACGTCGAACGGGACGACGACGACGCGGCCGCCGTACAGCAGCGCGCCCCAGATCTCCCAGACGGAGAAGTCGAAGGCGCAGGAGTGGAAGAGCGTCCACACGTCGTCCGGGCCGAAGCCGAACCACGCATCCGTGGCGCTAAAGAGCCGCGCGACGTTGCGGTGCTCGATCAGCGCTCCTTTGGGCGTGCCGGTGGAGCCGGAGGTGTAGATGACGTACGCCAGGCTCTCGGGGGCCGCGCCGCTCGCGGGATTCTCCGCACTCTCCGCCGCGATCTCCGCACGCGCGGCATCGAGGCTGATGAGCTCTACGCCATCCGGGACCGGGAGGGTCGCGCGGACCTTCTCCTGCGCCAGCACGACGGGGACGCCGGCGTCGGAGAGGGTGAAGGCAAGACGATCCGCCGGATACGCAGGGTCCAGCGGCACGTACGCGCCGCCCGCCTTGAGCACGGCAAGGATGGAGACGACCATCTCCAGCCCGCGCTCCAGGCAGATCCCCACCCGCACCTCCGGGCCCACCCCGCGACGCCGCAGGTGGTGGGCGAGCTGGTTCGCTCGCTCGTTCAGCTCGCCGTAGGTGAGCGACTCTTCTTCGAAGCGCACGGCCACCGCGTCGGGCCTGCGCGCCACCTGGGCCTCGAACAGCTCGTGGACGCACCGGTCCGCCGGGTACTCCGCATCCGCCCGGTTCCACGCCTCCACCACCTGCCGGCGCTCCTCCTCCGGCAGCACGTCGAGGCTCCCGATCGGCTGGCCGGGAGTGGACTCCAGTGCCTCGACCAGCCGCTCCAGTGAGGTGTACATCAGCCCACACACCCGCCTCGGGTCCGCCGGGGCCGCTACCTGCGCCGTCAGCGAGAACGCCTCTCCCCAGTCGTCCACCGAGAGCACCACGGGGTAGTTCGTCCGCTCCTGTCCGCCGATGCCCCGCACGCCCTGCAGCGCCTGCCCTGCCTGCTCCGCCTGCTCAGCCTGCTCCGCCTGCGTACGCCCACTCCCGCCGCCGTGGCGATAGTTCAGCAGCGAGGTGAACAGCGGCGCGGGGGCCGCTACGCCGCTGCAGCGCTGCGCCAGCGCCAGCGAGGCGTGCTCGTGCCGCAGCAGGTCGGCCAGCAGCGCGTGCGTACGCCGCACCGCCGCCTCGGTCCCCTCCTCGCCCACCCCGATCCGCACCGGCAGCGTGTTGATGAACGGGCCCATCACCCGGTCCGACCCCTCGCCGCCCTGCATGCGGCCAAAGAGCAGCGTCCCGAAGACCACGTCCTGCCGGCCGGTCAGCCGCGCCAGCGCCTGCGCCCACGCCAGGTGGCACAGGCTGGCCGCGCTCACCCCCAGCGCCCGCGCCCGCCGGCGCAGCCGTGCGGCGAGGTCGGCCGGCACCGGAAGCCATACCTCCCGGATCCCGAGTCCCTCCCCCCACACGTCCAGCATCCCGTACGGCGCCGTCGGCTCATCGATGTCCTCGAGCATCCCGCGGAAGAAGTGCTCGTGCTCCTCCTGACTCACCCCCAGGCGCGCCCGCGCCACGTAGTTGCGGAACGGCAGCGGCGCCGGAAGCTCCGCCTCACGGCCCAGCAGGTGCGCCCGCACCTCCTCCTGCAGCACCTCCAGCGACTCGTGGTCGCCCATCACGTGGTGCGTGAGCATCAGCAGCAGCCACTGGCCCCGCGCGCGGTCTTCGGCGATGCACGCCCGCATCAGCGGTGCCCGGCTCAGGTCCATCCGGTACCGCCGGGGGTCATAGCGCCGCCACAGCTGCCGGGCCGCCTCCCCTGCCTCCGCATCCGGCGCCACCGCATCCAGCTCCACCTCCTCCACCGGCAGCTGCGCGTGCCGCAAGACGACCTGCACCGGCTCGCCCAGCTCCTCCCAGGCCACGGCCGTCCGCAGGACGTCGTGACGGTCGATCACCGCCTGCAGGGCCGCCAGGTGCTGCTCCAGGCGCGCGCGGGTATCGAACTCGGCCATGCTCGACAGCAGGTACGGGTCCCCCTCCTGCGACATCAGGTGGTGGAAGAGGATTCCCTCCTGCAGCGGGGCCAGCGGGTAGATGTCCTGCACGTTCGCGGCTCCGCCCGGCACTCCCGCCACGATCCGGTCGATGTCCGCCTGGCTCAGCTCCACCAGCGGCAGCATCTCCGGCGTGATGGACCTGGCCCCCTCCGGGATCCCGTTCGCGGGGACCTCGATCTCCGTAGACGTTCCGCCCACGGCCAGGGCCAGCTCTGCCAGGACCGGCGTGGTGAACAGGGCCCGCACTTCCATGTGCAGCCCCACCCGCCGCATCCGCTCGATCAGCCGGATGGCCAGGAGCGAGTGCCCGCCCAGCTCGAAGAAGTGGTCCCAGCGGCCGACGCGCTCCACGCCCAGCACCTCGGCCCAGATCTCCGCCAGGGCCGCCTCGACCTCTCCGAGCGGTGCCTCATAGCCCCGCCGCGCGTACGCATCCCCCTCCGGCGCCGGCAGCGCCTTGCGGTCCAGCTTGCCGTTCGCGGTCAGCGGGAACGCGTCCAGCGACACGAACGCGGACGGGACCATGTACTCCGGCAGGCTCTGCCGCACGTGCTCGCGCAGCGCCTCCACCCGCGCTTCGCCCACCACGTACGCCACAAGCCGCGGGTC
>DASTVC010000074.1:0-4629 GCA_035759295.1 Longimicrobium sp.
CCGCACGATGACAGGTTTCGGCGGAACCACCCCTTGAGCAGTCGTCGAGCAGACGGACAGGCTCGCCCGCGGGCCGGGATGGATTCGCGCCGAACGCGCGTTCGAAACTTGCGGGGCGGAGCGTTGACACTGGCGCGCGGCGCGGGTTAGCTTGCGAGGCTGGCAAACCCGCGCGCCGACTGCGTTTCCGCGCCCTCCGGGGCCCGCGCGCGACCACCCTCCGGCCCTGCCCCATGAAGGAGCTGCTCTCCCTTCGCGTCAACGGCGACACGCACGAAGTCGCGGTCCCCACCCACTGGACCCTGCTGGAGGCGCTGCGCTACGCCGTGCAGCTCACCGGCAGCAAGCAGGGGTGCGACAAGGGCGACTGCGGCGCCTGCACCGTCTGGCTGGACGGCGTGCCCACGCTCTCCTGCATCACCCCCGTCTTCGAGGCGGTGGGGCGGGACGTGCGCACCGTGGAGGGGCTCGTGGGGCTGCGGACGGCGCCCGGCGTGCCGCACCCCCTGCAGGACGCCTTCGACGTGTGCGGGGCGGCGCAGTGCGGGTTCTGCACGCCGGGGATCCTCATGAGCGCGGCGGCCCTGCTGGAGGAGAACGCGGCGCCCACGCGCGACGAGATCAAGGACGCCCTCAGCGGCAACCTGTGCCGCTGCACCGGCTACACCAAGATCCTGGACGCGGTGGAGATGGCGGCGGGGCGCATGCGCGAGACGGCGGAGGTGCAGGCATGAGCGCGGAGCGGCAGGAGTTCGAGAGCGCCCGCGGCGGCGTTCCGCTGGACGAGCCCGAGGTGGCGGAGCGGGGCACGCCCGTGAGCGACCACGCGCCCTCCCACGCGGGCGAGCCCGTGAAGCTGTACGGCAGCCGCGAGGAAAAGGCGGCGCCGCTGAACGTCCTGGGCACGCGGCAGCGCAAGACGGACGGCCTGGAGAAGTCCACCGGCCGCGCCCGCTACGCCGACGACCTGGTGCTGCCGGGGATGCTGCACGGCAAGATCCTGCGCTCGCCCCATCCCCACGCGCGCATCCTGTCCATCGACACGTCCGCCGCGCTCGCCCTCCCCGGCGTGCACGCCGTGGTCACGGGCGCCGAGATGCCCATCCCCTTCGGCATCATCGTCTGGACGCCGGACGAGAACGCCCTGGCCACGGACCGCGTGCGCTACATCGGCGACGCGGTGGCGGCGGTGGCGGCGGTGGATGAGGATACGGCCAACCGCGCCGCGGAGCTGATCCGCGTGGAGTACGAGGTGCTGGAGGCCATCCTGGACCCGCACGAGGCCGCCCGCCGCACGGACGTGCAGATCCACGAGGCCAAGAAGCCGGGGCAGAACGGCAACATCAGCAAGATCGTCAAGCTGGAGTTCGGCGAGGTGGAGCAGGGGCTCGCCGCGTCCGACGTCGTCATCGAGGGCGAGTACTACTTCGAGGGGACCACGCACACGCCCATCGAGCCGCACTGCGCCATCGGCCAGTGGGAGGAGGGCGGCGCGCCGGGCGGACGGCTGACCGTCTGGTCCAGCACGCAGGTGCCGCACTACCTGCACCGCGAGCTGGCCAAGGTGCTGGAGCTGGACGCCGCCAAGGTGCGCGTGATCCAGCCGCACGTGGGCGGCGGCTTTGGCGGCAAGAGCGAGCCGTTCGACCTGGAGTTCTGCGTCGCCAAGCTGGCGATGAAGACGGGGCGGCCGGTGAAGATCCTCTACACCCGCGAGGAGGTGTTCTACGCCCACCGCGGCCGCCACCCGTTCCACATGAAGTACCGCGTGGGGGCGACGGCGGACGGCAAGCTGAAAGCGGTGGACGCAAAGACGCTGCTGGACGGCGGCGCGTACTCGTCGTTCGGCCTGGTCACCACGTACTACAGCGGCCAGCTGCTGGCTGCGCCGTACGAGATCCCGGCGTACCGCTTCGATTCCACGCGCGTCTTTACCAACAAGCCGGCGTGCGGGCCCAAGCGTGGGCACGGCAGCGTGCAGCCGCGCTTTGCCTTCGAGGTCACGCTCGACAAGCTGGCGGAGCGGCTGAGCATCGATCCCATCGAGCTGCGGCGCCGCAACTTCATGGGCAGCTTTCGCCGGACGGTCAACGAGCTGCGCGTGACGTCCAACGGTTTCATGGAGTGCCTGGACGCCGTGGAGCGCGCCAGCGGGTGGAAGGAGCGGCGAGGGAAGATGGGGTACGGCCGCGGGCTGGGCGTCGCCGGGTCGTGCTACATCAGCGGGACGAATTATCCCATCTATCCCAACCGGATGCCGCAGTCCGCCGTGCAGCTGCAGGTGGACCGCTCCGGGCGCGTGGCCGTGTTCTCCGGCGCGTCGGACATCGGGCAGGGGTCGACCTCGCTCGTGGCGTACATCGTCTGCGAGGAGCTGGGGGTGCCGCTGGACTACGTGCGCGTGCTGCCGTCGGATACGGACTTTACGCCGGTGGACCTGGGCGCCTACTCGTCGCGCGTGACCTTCATGCTGGGCAACGCCTGCGTGGACGCCGCGCGCAAGCTCAAGGCGCTGGTGCAGGACGCGGTCGGCGCGGAGTGGGGGATTCCGCCGAATCGCGTCCTTCTCGCCGGCGGCCGGGCGATGGATGGGCAGGATACGGGGCGCAACATCTCCATCGTCGAAGCGTTCAACCTGGCGGAAGCGAAGCACGGCACGCTGGGCTCCGTGGGATCGTACAACACGCCGCGGGACGTGCACGGCGAGTACCGCGGCGGGACGATCGGCGCGTCGCCGGCGTACTCGTTCACGGCGCACGTGGCCGAGGTGGAGGTGGACGCGGAGACGGGGTTCGTGGAGGTCAAGTCCATCTGGGTGGCGCACGACTGCGGCCGCGCGCTGAACCCGGCCATCGTCGAGGGGCAGATGGAGGGCTCGGCGTACATGGGGTTCGCCGAGGCGCTGATGGAGCAGCACATCTTCAAGGACGCCGACCACGGCCGTGCCGGGCTGCACAACGCGCCGTCGCTGCTGGACTACCGCATCCCGACGTCGCTGGACACGCCGGAGCTGCGGTCGCTGATCGTGGAGTCCATCGACCCCGAAGGCCCGTACGGCGCCAAGGAGGCCGGCGAGGGCCCGCTGCACCCCTCCATCCCCGCCATCGCCAACGCCATCTACGACGCGGTGGGGGTGCGGATGGACTCGCTCCCCTTCTCCCCGCCCCGCATGTGGCGCGCGCTGCAGGACAAGGCCGCGCAGCAGCACGAGCCCGAGCGCATCGCCGCGGACTGATCGGCCGATGCACGCGGGCCGGATCGCCGTCGCCGCGCTTGTCGCGGCCGCCTCCGTGGCGGGTGTGTACACGGTCACGCAGGCCGCCGGGGCGGCGGTGGGCATCGGTTCGACCTACCGCCCGGAGATTCAGCCGCTGGGCTGGAGCGCGGATGGCCGGCACGTGCTGTTCGTGCACACGGAGGTGCGCGGCGGCTACGACTACCGCGACAGGTCACCCTGCGCCGGGAGCGGCATCTATCGCACCAATGGCGGCTCCGCGCCGGCACCCGTGCTTACGGGCCAGGCGTGGTGCCGCGACTCCGCCAGCTGGATGGTGCAGCCGTCTCTTTCCGCCGATCGCCGCACGGTGTTCGTGCTGCCGGAGCACGGCTACGGCGACTGCACCCTGGTGGACGCGCTGGACCTGAACACGCAACGCTGGCGCGAGGCCGGGCGTATCTGCGGATCGTACGTGTACCGCGCCGCGGTTTCGCCGGATGGGAGGCGGATCGTGCTGGGAATGGGGTGCGGCACCGCGGTTGGCGGGGGCCAGGCGGAGCACGTGACGCCGTCCGGATGCGTGGACCGCGACGGTGACCGCCTGACGGTGATGAACCTGGACGGGTCCGCGCGCCGGCTGGTGGGCGAGCCGGGCGACAAGGATCCCGTGTGGTCGCCGGACGGCGGCGCGCTCGCCGTCCGGCCAACGGGGCGAGGGGATGGCGATCACATCGCCGTCATCGACCTGCGGACGGGGCGGCGGCACCCCGTCACACGCGGCGGCAGCCCCGCGTGGAGCCCGGACGGCCAATGGCTCGCGTTCACGCGTCACCCGGGGAGAGACGGCGGCCGCGTGACCCTGCACGTGATCCGCGCGGACGGCACGGGCGAGCGCGTGGTCTTCACGCAGCAGCGCGATGACATGCGGCGTGGGCCGCAGTATCCGTCGCCCGGCGGGTGGCCGCGCGATCCGCTCTGGTCGCCGGACGGACGGCGCATCGTGTTCACCAAGCACTTCCAGACCGGCAACACGCTCTGGATCATCAACGCCGACGGTACCGGCCTGCGCTGGCTTTCCGAGCGTATCGAGGCGGCGCCGTAGCACGGGATGCCGCGGCCGAACGGGGTGCTCCGACCAGAGACGCCCACCGGCTTGGCAGGCTTCGCACTTCCTGCGAGTGAAAAGCTGTCGGCGCGAGTGATCCCGAATCCCCAAGTTCGGTGCGCAGGTCGAAAAGGATTGAACGCAGAGAGCGCAGAGTTCCAACGAGAGAACGCAGAGGACACGCTTTCGCCAGTCCTCTGCGCTCTCTCTTTTTTTCTCTGCGCTCTCTGCGTTCATCTTCCAGTGCCGGACTGCAGCACGAAATCCACAGAACCGGTAGGCCGCCGGGCTACCCCGGCCGCGCGTT
>DASTVC010000075.1:0-5759 GCA_035759295.1 Longimicrobium sp.
TGCGGGCCCAGGCTGCTCTTGTTCTCGCCCAGCAGCCGGAAGTCCACCGCGCGCCCCAGCACGTTGCCGCCGTCGATGTTCAGGTTAGCGACGATGTTGGCGATGGGCACGCTTGGGTTCCGCGCGAAGAACTCCGACCCCAGCAGCCCCGACTCTTCGCCGGTCACGAAGACGAAGACGAGCGAGCGCCTGGGCGCCGGGCCCGCCGCGGCGGCGCGGGCGATAGCGAGCACGTCGGCGGTGCCGGAGGCGTTGTCCAGCGAGCCGTTGTAGATGGAGTCGCCATTCACCACCGGGCCGATGCCCAGATGGTCCCAGTGCGCGCTGAACGCCACGTACTGGTCGCGCAGCGCCGCATCCGCCCCGCGCACCACGCCCACCACGTTCTCCGACTCCAGGTGCTGCACCGTGTTCTGGAACGCGGCGTTCAGCGTGATGCCCGTGGCGACGGGGCGAAAGCCGCGGCGCTCGGCGCGGCGGCGCAGATCGGCCAGGTTCAGCCCCGCCTGGCCCAGCAGCGCGGTGGCGGCGCTGTCGGTAATCCAGCCGCGCACGCCCAGCGGCGCCGGCAGGCTGGCGTCGCGGGGGAGCATACGCTGCTCCTTGGCCCACGAGCCCACGACCGTGTGCCAGGGGTAGCCGGCCTGCTCGGTGGTGTGGACGATGAGCATCCCCACCGCGCCCTGCCGCTCCGCCTCCTCGAACTTGTAGGTCCAGCGCCCGTAGTACGTCATCGCCCGGCCGCCGAACAGGTTGGGCTCGTTCGCGGGCGCGGGCGGATCGTTCACCAGCACCATCAGCACCTTGCCGCGCACGTCCACGCCGCGGAAGTCGTCCCAGTTGTACTCGGGCGCCTTCGCGCCGTATCCCACGAACACGATCTCCGCGTTCACCGCGCTCTGGTCCGCCGCCGACCCCGCCCAGACCACGACGTCCTCCGGGTAGCGCAGGGTGCCCGTGGCGCGGCCGCCGGCGCTCACGCGGATGGTGGAGGGAACGGCGCCCACGATGTCGATGGGGACGCGCTGAAAGTAGCTGCCGTTCATCCCCGGCTCCACGCCGCTCTCGCGCAGCTGCGCCGCGATGTACTCCGCGGCCAGGCGTCCGCCGCGGGTGGCGGGGGCGCGCCCCTCCAGCAGGTCGGAGGAGAGAAAGCGCAGGTGCCCGTCGATCTCGTGCGGGGTGATGCGCGGGGCCTGCGAGGCGGCCGGGCCCGCGAGCAGCGCCGCGGCCAGGGCGGGGATCAGCGTACGTCTCATCGGGTTTTCGCTGGACGAGGAACGGTGGATCACGACGATTTCGGCGTTCCCCAACCTATTGCGCCGTATCGTCGAAAAAAAGATGGCCTCGCGGGAAGGGGCGGAAGGGAGTACGCAGCCGCCATCCCGCCTCAGGGTGGAGGCGGAGCGGCGGTTCACCGCGCCGAAGTGGGAAGCGAGGCGTCCTCAATCTGCAGGGAAGATGGACGCGACCGGGCACGCGTTCGTGAACCGGCTCCGGTTGGGTCACCTTCCCTGCCCCGCCGCCGTTTGGCGACGCTGCCGCCGCCGCTGCAAAAACCGCAGAAACGCCGCCCAGCGGCGCCCGCCGGTGTCCTCCAAGTGCTCCAATTTTCGTTCCGCCGTGGCCGCCGGGGAGTAGAAATCCGCGCGCCGCTCCAGGCGCGCGGCGGCCGCCCGGCGCAGGTGCTCCGTCTCCGGTACCTTGCGGATGAAGGCCAGCTCCGCGCCAATGCACAGCCACTCCGCCTGCGCGCGGTCCATCGGCCGGCCGCGGCGGGCCCGGCGGGCGTGCTTTGCGTGCGTCAGCTCGTGGATCAGCGTCATGGCGATGCGTGCGGGCTCGGTGTCCTCGTCCTCAACGTAGTCGCACCAGAGCATGCACAGCCGCTCGGAATGCAGGTAGCTTCCGTTGGCCGCCACCATCCAGCTCCAGACCAGGATGGCGCTGAAGTGGCTGCGCATGGCTTCCAGCGAGCGTGGATCGTATTCGGCGACCACGTCCAGCGCGGCGGTGACCTTGTCCAGGCACGCGCGCGAGTGCACGGGATCCGCCTCGTGCATCACGACAGCCAGCCCGTGGACATCCACGCGAGTGCCCTTCCGCAGTTCGGTCCTGCGCGCCCACCCCTCCAGCTGGCTCATCCTGCGGGCCAGCCACGCGAAGAACCGCTGCCCCAACCGCGTGCGCAGCGGCACCCTCTGCGAATCCATCCATCCTCCCGGGAGATGCAGACGCCCCGGCTCCTTCCGGGGACTCGGCAAGTTCTTTCGGACAAAGGGCATGCAAGGTTTCACGCGAGCCGTCGGAACGTGCACGAGCCAACTCCGTTGACTCCGCTGACTCCGTGTGAGGCCATCTTTCCCCCGCCGAACGAAAACGGCCGGCGACCCTCGCGGATCGCCGGCCGTCTTCGTTATGCGGACCGCTGGATCAGTGGGACGCGGGGGCGAAGCCGCGCTTGCGCATCAGCGCCTGCACCTGCGGGTCGCGGCCGCGGAACTGGCGGTACGCCTCGGCCGGGTCGATGGTGTTGCCCAGCGACAGCAGCGTGCGAAGCTTCGCCGCCATGGCCGGGTCGTAGAAGCCGCCCGCCTCCACGAACGCCTCGGCCGCGTCGGCGGTGATCACGTCGCTCCACAGGTAGCTGTAGTACCCCGCGGAGTAGCCGTCGCCGCTGAACACGTGGCCAAACTGCGGCGTGCGGTGGCGCATCACGATCTCGCGCGGCATCCCCAGCTCCGCCAGCGTCTCGCGCTCGAACTGGCGCGGGTCGATGTCGCGGGTGCCGGCCAGGTGCAGCTTCATGTCCACCAGCGCGCTGGCCAGGTACTCCACCGTGGCGAACCCCTGGTTGAAGGTGGACGCCCGCTTGATGCGGTCCACCAGCTCCTGCGGGATGGGCTGCCCCGTCTGGTAGTGCACCGCGAAGCGCTGCAGCACCTGCGGCGTGCTGAGCCAGTGCTCCATCAGCTGCGACGGGAACTCCACGTAGTCGCGCGGAACGGCGGTGCCGCTGAGCGAGGGATAGCTGACGTTGCTGTTCAGCCCGTGCAGCGCGTGGCCGAACTCGTGGAACAGCGTGGTGGCGTCGTCCCAGGAGATGAGCACGGGCTCGCCCGGCGCGCCCTTCACGAAGTTGGCGTTGTTGCTGACGATCGTCGTAATGGGACGATCGAACCGCTCCTGCGTGCGATACGCGTTCATCCACGCGCCCGAGCGCTTGCCGGGGCGGGCGTACGGGTCGAAGTACCACAGGCCGATGTGGCGGCCCGTCGTCTTGTCCGTAACCTCCCAGACGCGGATGTCGGGGTGGTACACGGGAACGTTGGTCACGGGGGTGAAGTTGAAGCCGTACAGCTCGCCCGCCACCCAGAACATCCCCTCGCGCAGGCGCTCCAGCTGCAGGTACGGCTTGACCGCGTTCTGGTCCAGGTCGTACCGCGCCTTGCGCACCTTCTCCATGTAGTAGCGGTAGTCCCAGGGCTCGATGGTCAGGTTGGCGCCCTCGGCGTTGGCCACCTGCTGCATGTCGGCCACCTCCTGCCGCACGCGCGCCACGGCCGGCGTCCACACGGCCTCCATCAGCTCCATCGCCTTTTCCGGCGTCCCCGCCATGGCGTTCTCAAGCCGCCAGTGGGCGTGGGTGGGGTAGCCCAGCAGGTTGGCCCGCTCCGCGCGCAGCTTGAGGATCTCGCTGATGATGGCGTTGTTGTCCGTCTCACCCGCGTCGCCGCGGTTCACGAACATGCGCCACACCCGCTCGCGCAGGTCGCGCCGGTCGCTGTAGGTAAGGAAGGGATCGACGGACGAGCGGGTGTTGCTGATCACCCACTTCCCCTGCATGCCCCGCGACGTGGCGGCGGCCGCGGCGGCGTCGCGCAACGACTGCGGCAGGCCGGCCAGGTCGGCCTCGTTCTCGATGACGACGGTCTGGTTCCCCTCGTCCGTCAGCACGTTCTGGCTGAAGCTGGTGTACAGCGCCGCCAGCCGCTGGTTGATCTCGCCCAGCCGCGCCTTCTCGGCACCTTCCAGCTTGGCGCCGGCGCGCACGAAGTTGGTGTAGTAGCGCCAGGCCAGCCGCTGCTGCTCCGGCGTCCAGCTGGACTTCTGCGGCGAGTTGTAGACGGCCTCCACGCGGCGGAAGAGCGCCTGGTTGCCGGTGATCTCGTCGGCGAACGCCGCCAGCCGGGGCGCCATCTCGCGCTCCACCGCCTGGAACTCCGGCGTGTTCATGTTGGAGCTCCAGATGCCGTACGCCGTGCCCACCCGGCCGGACGTGCGGCCGGTGCGCTCCATGGCCTCGATGGTGTTCTGGAAGGTGGGCGCCGCCGGGTTGTTGGCGATGGCCTCCACCTCGGCCCGCTCCTGGGCCATGGCGGCCTCCAGCGCGGGCTTGAAGTGCTCCACCCGCACCTGGTCGAAGGGCGGAACGCCGCCGTACGGGCCGGTCCACTCGGCGAGCAGCGGGTTGTTGGGGTCCGCCGGGGGGACGGAGGCGGTGGCGGCCGCGTCGGCGGACGCCTCGAGGGTGGATGCCTGGTTTTGCATGGTGGCGCAGCCGGCGACGGCGGTTGCAAGCACCAGCAGGCCGGTGCGTACGATGAAGGAATCCTGGTTCGGCATGTGGGTCCAGGGGGTGCGAGCGTTCGGCCGTGCAACGCCCAGCGCGGGCGGCGCGGCCGTGGTGACGATATCGGCGTTCTGTCTGATTACGGACGCGTGTGTACACTCCACGCGCAAGGCCGGTCCCTGATGCAAGAATCGTGGGTCGGCGTCGTCAGTATCCGCCGTCGTACGGGAGGGAGTCCAGACCGATGACCAGAAGCACGGTCGCGCACACCTGCACCAGCACGGCGCTGGCGAACTGGGCGGCCAGACGCGAGAGCACGCGGTGCCGGCGGGTGCGGTGCAGCCACAGTACGGTCAAGCCGCTCGGGCCGCCGACCAGCAGAACGTAGAGCAGCATCCCTCCATCGCGCAGTCCGGCCGGATTGGCCGCGCTCATTCCCGCGGCCAAGAGGAGCCACATGGCGATCCAGGCGCGGAACAGCCACGAAGGCCGATAGCGTGCCACGAGCACCGCCACAACGGGGACGGCGAACAGGAGCAACAGGCCCAGCAGGCGTGACAATGCATCCAGCCAGGGATCATACTCGGACGCAGTCGAATACTCCATCATCCACCTCCTCGAACGCGATCAGACCGGCGGGACCGCCCCGCCAGTCTGAAAACGTCCCGCGTCACTCGAATTTGAACGCAGATCTCTACGCCATCGATTCCGCGGCCGCCGTGGCGAGGGCGCGGGCCACGCCGACGCCGTGGCGCACCAGCAGCACGCGCCCCTCGTACGGGTGCGCGGTAATGGTCTCGTGCAGGATGTCGATCACCTGCTTTTCCGGCAGCCCGCCCGTCCCCGCGCCGATCAGCGGGAACGCGATGGAGGCGAACCCGTGCCGCGCCGCCAGGTCCAGCGCGTTGCGGGCGCAGTCGGCGACGGACTGCGGCGTGGCGCGCCACAGCATGTTGAGCCCCGCCACGTGGATGATGCCGCGGTACCGCAGCCGTCCCGCGCCCGTCAGCACCGCGCCGCCCAGCGGGATCGGCCCCATCCGGGCCAGCTCCTGGAAGGGCGCGTGGCCGGCGGTGCGCTTGATGGCCCCCGAAACACCCTGCGGCAGCAGCAGCCACCACGGGATCACGTTGCGGTTCCACGCGTTTACGATCACCTCCACCCGCTGCTCCAGCAGGTCCCCCAC
>DASTVC010000076.1:0-2896 GCA_035759295.1 Longimicrobium sp.
CGCGACGCCCGCGGGCGGGCGGCGGCCCACGACGGGAGCGCCCCGATGAGCGGCTTCGACGCGCTGGTGGGCGCCACCGGGCCCGGCGACCTGAGCAAGCTCATCGCCCTGCGCGCGCTGGTGGACCGCGTGAACGGCGACGGCACGGTGGAGCGCGCCAACTGGTTGACGGGCGTGCGCGAGGAGTACCACCGCTGGTACGCGCGCCACGGCGACATGGGGCAGCCGGAGAACTTTGCCGGCGCCGACACGCTGCACTACCTGGACGAGCACATCGTCGGCACGCTGGAGCGCGACGGGGTGCTGGAGCCCGTGGTGCACGCGCAGCCGGCGGGCGACGTGTCGTGGACGGCCGTGCGGCTGACGCCCTGGGCCGCGTCCGACGTGGAGACGCGCCGCGGCGAGGTGCTGGCGCTGCTGGACGGCCGCATCCGCGGCATCCTGGAGCACACCGGCGCCCAGCCCGCCCCCGCGGCTTCGGGCGTGACCGTCGACCTGCCGCCGGCGCCGGTGGAGACCACGGCGCACGGGATGGAGGTCGTCCGCCCAGGCCACATGCTGGTCCCCGGCGGCGCCACCCTCAGCGCCCGCGGGCTGGTAAAGACGTACCGCAAGCGGCGCGTGGTGAACGAGGTGGACCTGCAGGTCTCGCAGGGCGAGATCGTGGGCCTGCTGGGTCCCAACGGGGCGGGGAAGACCACCAGCTTCTACATGATGGTGGGCCTCATTCGCCCCGACAAAGGCAAGGTGTTCATCGGGGACCGGAATCTTACCGGCATCCCCATGTACCGCCGGGCCCGCGCGGGGATCGGGTACCTGGCGCAGGAGCCGTCCATCTTCCGCAAGCTTACCGTGGAAGAGAACGTGATGGCCATTCTGCAGATGATGCGCATTCCCCGCGCGGAGCGTAAGAAGCGCCTGGAGACGCTGCTGGACGAGCTCTCCATCAAGCACCTGCGAAAGACGCGGGCGTACGCGCTCAGCGGCGGCGAGCGGCGGCGGCTGGAGATCACCCGCGCGCTGGTGGGCAACCCCAAGTTCATGCTGCTGGACGAGCCGTTCGCGGGCGTTGACCCCATCGCGGTTCACGACATCCAGCAGATCGTGAGCGACCTGCGGCGCCGCGGCATCGGCGTGCTGATCTCGGACCACAACGTGGAGCAGACGCTCGACATCGTGGACCGCGCGTACATCATGTACGACGGCCGCGTGCGGGTGAGCGGCACCGTGAGCGAGCTGGTGTGGAACGAGGAGGTGGCCGAGATCTACCTGGGCCCCACCCTTACCGCCCGCATGCGCGAGCGCTACGCCAACCCCGCCGACGAGCTTTCGTCCGCGCACGACCCGCGCTTCGGCGTCGATTTCGGCGACGGCGGCGCGGCGGATGGGGACGGCTTCGGCTCGCCGGGCAGCTTCGTCGAGAGTGGGGAGGACGCGGCCGGGGCGGATGCGGGCGGGTTCGGATCCGCGGATGCGTTCGTCGCGGACCCGGATCCCGGCGTCTCGGCGGATGCGGAGCGACAGACGGATTTCGGCTCGTGGACGGGGGGGAGCGCGGATTCGGACAGTCGCCCCGCGGCGGATGCGGACCGGACGACGGCGGACTTCGGCTCGCCGTCCCCGTTCGACGCGGGCGCGAATGATGGCGTCGCGGTGGATGCGGACCGGACGACGGACTTCTACCCGCCGCCCGTGGACGCGGGGGTGCTGGACGACGCGGACGTGCGCGGCTCCGGCTCAGCCGACGCGGCGGACGCGGGGGTGGCGGACGAAGGAAGCGGGCTGGGGGGATTCGGCGGGCTGGACGGGATTGATGAGGGCCGGGATGGTTCGGGCGGGATGGACGATGCGGGCGCGCGGGCGGCGGACTTCGGCGAGTTTGCCGGAGCCGGCGGACAGCGGGCGGATGGCGGGCTGGCGGCGGACGGAGACGAGCGGGACGGGGCGGGGGAACAGCCCGATGCATCCCAGGACCATACGAGGAATCCACGAGAGGGCGAAGCGGCATGAGAACCGGCCTTTACCAGGGGACCACGCTCAAGCAGGAGATGAAGATCAATCCACGCCTTTACCAGGCGATGGATCTGCTCTACATGCCCCTGCTCGACCTTCAGCAGCACCTCAAGCAGGAGCTGCTCAACAACCCCTTCCTGGACCTCGTGGAGCCCGACGCCGAGGACGAGGCCAAGGAGCAGGAGAAGGACAAGGAAAAGGAGGACGACGAGATCGACTGGGAGGAAATCCTCCTGAACGGCTTCGAGACCGGCGGCCGCCGCGAAGAGTACGAGGAGCGCGAGTACTACGAGCCCGTCTCGGTGGATACCAAGGACCTGGGCGACCACCTGCACGACCAGCTCACCCTCCTTCGGCTCAGCGAGCGCGAGCTGCTGCTGGGCGAGGAGATCATCGGCAACGTGAGCGATGAAGGGTACCTGGTCTGCGACCTGGAAGAGACGGTCGTAAACCTGAACAACTTCATCTCCGACGCCGGCGAGTTCGAGGGGCTGGAGCCGTACGAGCTGGGCGAGGCGGAGCAGATGCTGCGCGTCATCCAGGGCTTCGATCCGCCGGGGATCGCCGCGCGCGACCTGCGCGAGTGCATCCTGCTGCAGCTGCGCGACAACGTCGTCAGCGAGATCATCCAGGAGACGGGGGAGAGCGACCCCGAGGTGGCCGAGATCGAGCGGCGGCTGGCGGCCAGCCTGGCGTTCCGCATCGTCCGCGACTACTTCGAGCAGCTGATCAACCACCGCTGGAGCGAGATCAGCAAGGAGCTTTCGATCACCCCGCGCGACGTGCAGGACGCCGCGGACGAGGTGGCCAAGCTCGATCCCAAGCCGGGGCTCAAGTACGGCAGCGGCGGGGACAACTACATCATCCCCGACCTGATCGTGGA
>DASTVC010000077.1:0-2584 GCA_035759295.1 Longimicrobium sp.
TCGTCTCGCCGCGCTCGCGCTGCCCGCCGCGGCGGCCGCCCAGCAGGCGAACATGCCCCACGCCACGCTGCAGGCGTTCCACTCCGACCGCCAGCTGGTGCGCTATCTCCACAACCTGGAGGGCGCCTCTCCTCCCCGGCCTGCCCCCACCTCACCCCTGACGTCCCCCGCATCCGTGTCCGCGCCCACGTGCACGGGTGCGCCGGAACAGGCCGCCGCCGAGATCACGGGCCGGGTGACCAACCCGCAGGGCCAGCCCGAAGCCGCGGTGCTGGTGCGGATCGAGTCGCTGAACGCCGGCGCGGTCACGGACACCGCCGGAACCTACCGGCTGGACATCCCCGGCCAGCGCATCTGCCCGGGGCAGGCGGTGCAGATCATTGCGGCGCGACAGGGGCTGGCAGTCGTCTCCCATTCACTGACGCTGAGTCCCGGTGCCAGGCTCACGCACAACTTCCAGGTGATGCCGCAGATCATGCTGCTGGAAGACGTGGTGGTGACCGGGACGGCCGGCACGCCGGAGTCCATCACCAACAACCAGCAGGAGGGGGTGGACGAAGGCGGCATCGTCAAGCGTCAGGGCGACTACCTGGTGATCCTGCGCCGCGGCCGACTGTTCACCGTGGACGTGGGCGGCGGCCGGCTGCGCCCCGTGTCGATGGTGAACGCGTTCGGCGGGGACGGCGATCCGGACGCGTGGTACGACGAGATGCTGGTGAGCGGCGAAACGGTGGTGGTGATCGGATACAGCTACGAGAACGACGCCACGGAGATCGGCCTCTTCCGCATCGACCCGCAGGGCGGGCTGCACTACCGCGAGACGTGGCACCTGCGCTCCGGCGACTACTACTCGTCGCGCAACTACGCCAGCCGCCTGATCGGCACGCGGCTGGTGATGTACGCGCCCGTAGCCGCGGAGATCGACGACGACTCGCTGGAGGGATGGATGCCCGGCATGCGCCGCTGGCGGCCCGGCGGCAAGGAGGACGACGAGTTCCGCCGCATCCTGCGTCCCGGGCGCGTCTACGGCCCCGGTCGCCCGCTGCACGTGCACGACCACCCCGTGCTGCACACGGTGACCAGCTGCGAGCTGGGCCGCGGGAGAACGGAGTGCAAGGCGACCGCGGTTCTGGGCCCGGAGGGGCGCGTGTTCTACGTCTCCCCCACGGCCGCGTACGTGTGGACCAGCGACTGGACGCAGGAGCGGGAGCGCGCGCCCTCCACCGTGTACCGCATTCCGCTGGACGGCTCCGCGCCGGCGGCGCTGGGCGTGGAAGGGGCCCCGGTGGACCAGTTCTCGTTCCTGGAGAGCGGCGACGGGCACCTGAACGTGCTGGTGCGCTCCGACGCGGAGGGCGACGCCATGTGGGACGCGGAGGATGCCGACGGGGGCGACGTGCGCCTGCTGCGCGTGCCCATCGGCCGCTTCGGCAACGGGCGGGGCTCCGCGCGCGGCGGCGACTACCGCGTGCTGCCGGTGCCGTCGGACAGCGGATACGCGTTCCACAACCGGTTCGTGGGGCACCACCTGCTGTACGGAACGGGGGGCGGATGGGACGAGCCCGCGACCGGCGCCGCCGTGCTCTACGCGCTGCGCTGGGACGGCGGACGCCCGGCCCGCGTCCCCCTTCCCCACGGCGTGGACCGCATCGAGGTGATGGGCGCCGACGCCGTGGTGGTGGGCGCGGACTCGGCGGACCTGCACTTCAGCGGCATTCGCCTGGGGCGCCGGCCGCGAGTGGCGCAGCGGTACGTGCACCCCGACGCACAGCAGGGCGAGCTGCGCAGCCACGGCTTCTTCTACCGCGCCGACGCGCCGGACGAGGGGGTCATCGGCCTTCCCATCATGGGCCCCGGCAAGCCCGGCTATACGCACCTGTTCGACGAGTCCGCGTCCGTGCTCTTCGTGCAGAACCGGGACGACGCGTTCCGTCCGCTGGGCGAGCTGGAGGCCCGGCCGGAAGACGCGGAGGACGACGGGTGCATCGCCAGCTGCGTGGACTGGTACGGCAACTCGCGCCCCCTCTTTCTGGATGGCCGCATCCTGGCGCTGCTGGGCTACGAGATCGTGGAGGGCGCGGTGGTGGATGGCCGCATCCGCGAGGTGCGGCGCGTCGGGTTCGCGCCGCGGACCCTGGCCGCGCGGCACTGATACCGATCCTCCAGTCCGGTGTGCAGGGCCGAAAAGGATTGAACGCAGAGAGCGCAGAGTTCGAACGAGAGAGCGCAGAGGAAGCCCTTTGGTGAGTGCTCTGCGCTCTCTCGTTTCTTCTCTGCGCTCTCTGCGTTCATCTTCCGGGTGCTGGACTGCACATCTGAATCCGCGGAACCGGTATGAGCGCCGCACGAAGAAACAGTGTGGCGCCGACGGGGCCGCGGCGTATCTTGAGTCGCCGCGGCCCCGGCCGCGTGCTGCCCGCTTCACCATCCCCCGTTTCGGAACCCCCGGAGAACATGACCCACGACGCGGACGTCATCATCGTAGGCGCGGGGCTCGCGGGCCTGGTGGCCGCGGCGGAGCTCGCCGATGCGGGAAAGCGGGTGATCGTGCTGGAGCAGGAGCCCCCGCAGTCGCTGGGCGGGC
>DASTVC010000078.1:0-2394 GCA_035759295.1 Longimicrobium sp.
ACACTCGCTCTTGGCGATCCGGCTGATCGGATGGATGCGGCGCGTGGGGCTGCACATGGAGGTACGGGCCCTGTTCACCACGCCGGTGCTGGCCGAGCTGGCCCTGGCCGTGGGCCGGGCTCCTTCGGAGATGGAGGTCCCGGCGAACGGGATCCCGGAGGGGTGCGAGTCCATCACGCCGGAGATGCTGCCGCTGGTCGATCTCACGCAGGAGGAGATCGACCGGATCATGGGGGGGGTGCCGGGCGGAGCCGCGAACGTGCGGGACATCTACCCGCTGGCCCCGCTGCAGGAGGGGATCCTCTTTCACCACCTGATGTCGCAGGGGGGAGACCCGTACCTGCTGTCGAGCGTGGCCGAGTTCGACACCCGCGCGCGTCTGGAGCAGTATCTGGCGGCACTGCAGGGGGTGATCGACCGGCACGACATCCTGCGCACGGCAGTGGCCTGGGAGGGGCTGCGCGAACCAGTGCAGGTCGTCTTGCGGCAGGCACAGCTGCCGGTGGAGGAGGTGGAGCTGGATGCGGAGGCAGAGGATGCGGCCGGGCAGCTGTGGCGGCGCTACGACCCCCGGCAGTACCGGATGGATTTGGGACGGGCGCCGCTGCTGCGGGCGTGCATCGCCGAGAACCAGGCAAGTGGCCGGTGGCTGCTGCTGATGCTCACGCACCACCTGATGAGCGACCATGAGTCGCTGGAGGTGCTGGGGGAGGAGATTTCGGCGCACCTGCGGGGTGTCGAGGCGGAGCTGCCGGCGCCGCTGCCGTTCCGCGACTACGTGGCGCGGGCGCGCCTGGGGGTGAGCCGCGAGGAGCACGAGCGGTTCTTCACGGGCATGCTGGGAGACGTGGAGGAGCCGACGGCGCCGTACGGGCTGCTGGACGTGTGGGGGGAGGGACACGGGATCGGCGAGGCGTGGCTTCCGGTCGCGGGCGACGTCGCCGCACGGCTGCGCCGGCGGGCGCGGGCGCTGGGGGTGAGCGCGGCGAGCCTGGTTCACCTGGCGTGGGCGCAGGTGCTGGCGCGGCTGAGCGGGCGGCAGGAGGTGGTCTTCGGAACGCTGCTCTTTGGCCGCATGCAGGGCGGCGAGGGTGTGGACCGGGTGATGGGCCCGTTCATCAACACGCTGCCGGTGCGGATCGGCGTGGGCGAGGAAGGGGTGGAAGCGGCGGTGCGGCGCACGCATGCCGTGCTGGCCGACCTGCTGCGGCACGAGCACGCGTCGTTGGCGCTGGCCCAGCGCTGCAGCGGCGTGGCGGCACCTGCGCCGCTCTTCACCTCGCTGCTGAACTATCGTTACGGCGTCGCGAGAAGGCGTTCGCAGCAGGCGGGGCAGCCGGAGGAGGGTGTGCGGGGCATTGGCGCCCAGGAGCGGACGAACTACCCCGTGGCGCTCTCGGTGGACGACTGGGGGGAGGCGTTCTCGCTGACGGCGCAGGTGGCGGCCCCGGCGCAGGCGGAGCGGGTGTGCCAGCTGATGCACACGGCGCTGGAGCGGCTGGTCGATGCGCTGGAGGCCACTCCCGGGCGGGCGATCAGGAGCCTGGATGTGCTGCCGGAGGCGGAGCGCCGCATCGTTGTGGAGGAGTGGAACCGCACGGACGCGGAGTACCCCGCGGGTGCCTGCATCCACGAGCTGTTCGAAGCCCAGGCGGCGCGCACGCCAGGGGCGGTTGCCCTGCGCTTCGAGGAGGAGTCGCTCACGTACGCGGGGCTGGACGACCGCGCCAACCGGCTGGCGAACCACCTGCGGCGCCGCGGGGTGCGCCCGGAGACCCGCGTCGGCATCTGCCTGGAGCGGGGCCCGGAGCTGGTCGTCGCCATCCTGGCCGTGCTCAAGGCCGGCGGCGCGTACGTGCCGCTGGACCCCGCCTACCCGGCCGAGCGGCTGGCCTTCATGCTCGCCGACTCGGGCGCCGGTCTCCTGCTCACCCGCCTGCCGCTGCCGGAGGGGCTTCCGCCCCAGGCCGCCGAGATTGTCTGCCTGGACGCCGACCGCGAGCACATCGAGGCGGCGAGCGCGCGGGCACCGGCCGCCGGCGTGCTGCCCGGGAACCTGGCGTACGTCATCTACACCTCCGGCTCTACCGGCCGTCCCAAGGGGGTGATGGTTTCGCACCGCGGCGTCCCCAACCTGGCGTACGCGCAAATCCGTCGCTTCGGCATCGACGCCACCAGCCGCGTCCTGCAGTTCGCCTCGTTCTCCTTCGACGCCGCGGTGGCGGAGGTGTTCGACACGCTGCTGGCCGGCGCCACGCTGGTGATGGCGTCGCGCGAGGAGCTGCTGCCGGGTGAGGGGCTGCTGGAGACGCTGCGTGGTGGGCGCGTGACCGTGGCCACGCTGCCGCCCTCAGTGCTGGCCGTGCTCCCGCCGGACGACCTGCCGGAGCTGCG
>DASTVC010000079.1:0-2208 GCA_035759295.1 Longimicrobium sp.
CGGAGGAGACGTACGTGGCGCCGCGGACGCCGGTGGAGGAGGTGCTGGCGGGGATCTGGGCGGAGCTGCTGCGCCTGGAGCGGGTGGGGGTGGAGGAAAGCTTCTTCGACCTGGGCGGGCACTCGCTGCTCGCGACCCGGGTGGTCTCGCGGGTCCGCGAGCTGTTCGGCGTGGAACTCCCGCTGCGGGCGCTGTTCGAGGGACCCACGGTGGCGGCGCTGGCCGGGCGCGTGGAGGAGATTCGCCGCGCGGATCTGCCGGTGCTGCCCGCGGTGCTGCCGACCGAGCGCACGGGTGCGCTGCCGCTGTCCTTTGCGCAGGAGAGGCTCTGGTTCATCGACCGGATGGAGCCGGGGAGCGCCACCTACAACATCCCCGCCGCGCTGCGTCTGACCGGCGCGCTGGACGAGCGGGCGCTGGAGCGGGCGCTGGGCGAGATCGTCCGGCGTCACGAGGCGCTGCGGATCACGTTCGGTGAAGTGGACGGCTCGCCGGTGCAGGTGATCGCACCCTTCGACGGATTCGCCCTCCCGGTGGAGGACTTGTCGGGGTTGGGCGATGCAGATCGCGAGGCGGCGGCCAAGCGCCGGGCCGGGGATGAGGCATCGCACGCCTTCGACCTTTCGGCGGGCCCGCTCTTCCGCGCGGCGCTGCTGCGGCTGGGCGAGGAAGACCACGTGCTGCTGCTGACGATGCACCACATCGTCAGCGACGGGTGGAGCATGGGGGTGCTTTTCCGGGAGCTGTCGGCGCTGTACGAGGCGTACCGCGAGGGGCGTGAGTCTCCGCTCCCCGACTTGCCGGTGCAGTACGCCGATTACGCGGTGTGGCAGCGCGAGCAGCTGGCGGGCGAGGTGCTGGATCGGCAGCTGGCGTACTGGAAGGAGCGGCTGGGGGGCGCGCCGGAACTGCTGGAACTGTCCACCGACCATCCTCGCCCGGCGGTGCAGACGTTCCGGGGCGCGACGGTCCCGGTGGAATTCTCCGCGGAGCTGCTGGAGCGGCTGCAGGCGCTGGGACGCGGCGAGGGGGCAACGCTGTACATGACGCTGCTCTCCACGTTCCAGGTGCTGCTGTCGAAGTACAGCGGGAGCGAGGACATCGTCGTAGGCAGCCCGATCGCCGGGCGCACGCGCGGCGAGGTAGAGGGGTTGATCGGCTTCTTCGTCAACACCCTGGTGCTGCGCGCCGACCTCGCCGGCGACCCGAGCTTCCGCGAGACACTGCGGCGGGTGCGGGAAGCCACGCTGGGCGCCTACGAGCACCAGGAGGTGCCGTTCGAGAAGCTGGTCGCCGAGCTGCAGCCGGAGCGCAGCCTGAGCCATTCGCCGCTGTTCCAGGTGTTGTTCACACTGCAGAACGCCGAGGGCGGGGGAAGCGCGCTTCCGGGCCTGGAGGTCGGCGGCGTCGGCGCGGCGATGGAGATCGCCAAGTACGATCTCTCCCTGGACCTCGTCGCGACCCCCCAGGGCCTGCGCGGCGGACTGAACTACAGCACCGACCTTTTCGAGCGCGGCACCATCGACCGCATGCTCGGCCACCTGGAGCGGGTGCTGGAGCAGGTCGCCGCGGACGCGGACGTGCGGCTCTCGCAGCTGGAGCTGCTCGGCGGGCCGGAGCGCGCGCTCGTTCTGGAGGAGTGGAACCGGACGGCGGCCGAGGTTCCGGCGGACCGGTGCATCCACGAACTGTTCGAGGAACAGGCGGAGCGCACGCCGGCAGCAGTGGCCCTTCGCTTCGAGGAGGAATCGCTCACCTACGCGGATCTGGACGAGCGCGCGAACCGGCTTGCGAACCACCTGCGCCGCCGCGGAGTGCGCCCGGAGACCCGCGTGGGCATCTGCCTGGAGCGCGGCCCGGAGCTGGTCGTCGCCATGCTGGCCGTGATGAAGGCCGGTGGCGCCTACGTGCCGCTGGACCCGGCATACCCGGCCGAGCGGCTGGCCTTCATGCTCGCCGACTCGGGCGCCCCGCTCCTGCTCACCCGCCTGCCGCTGCCGGAGGGCCTTGCCCCCGACGCCGTCGAGATCGTCTGCCTGGACGCCGACCGCGAGCGCATCGAGGCCAAGAGCGCGCAGGCGCCCGCCGCCGGCGTACGGCCCGAGAACGTGGCGTACGTCATCTACACCTCCGGGAGCACGGGAACGCCCAAGGGTGTGATGGTGCCGCACCGGGGCGTCCCCAACCTGGCGTACGCGCAGGCCCGGC
>DASTVC010000080.1:0-6612 GCA_035759295.1 Longimicrobium sp.
TTCAGGACGCGTCGAACAGCATCGAACTGGCGCCCGCGGGGCGCCCCCTTACTCGCCCAGGCTCGCACCTCCCCCAAAAACCCCTGGGGGAGGTGGACTTCGATCCCGCGCGACGGACGTTGCTCCGACGCCCACCCCTCCCCCGCAGTTTGGGGGAGGGGTCGCCGGGCCGTTGCGAGGAACGAGCAAAAGGCCCCGGCGGGGGAGAGGGCCCCGCGTCGCAGACGCGGGCACCCACCATCCCGCTTCCACCCCGTCCGAATCACCCCGCGCCCCCCACCGCCCTGTGCCGTTTATCCCCTCTCCCACGCAGTTTGTGGGAGAGGGCAGGCGAGGAACGAGCCGGGTGAGGGCCCCTCTTGACATAGGGGGAGGGGGTACATTAAGCTTGTCCCTGAGGGTAGGGTGCGGGGGTATCCAACCCATGCGATGGCGTGGAGATCGCGACGGCGGGGCGGGCACACGGAGAGCACGATGAGCGCTATCGAGTGGGTGGTGGTCGCGGGCGGGATCGCGGCGATCGGCTGGGTAAACTGGTACTTCTTTCTCTCGCACGGGCCGGCGGCGCAGGCGGCGGCGGGCGCGGGCGGGGTGCAGGAAGTGACCATCGCGGTGCAGGGCGGCTACTCGCCGGCGCAGGTGCGGGTAAAGCGCGGCGCGCCGGTGCGGCTGGTGTTCGACCGGCAGGAGACGTCCGGGTGCTCGGAAGAGGTAGTGATCCCCGAGTTCGGCATCCGCCGCTTTCTCCCTGCTTTCCAGAAGACGGCGGTCGAGATCACCCCACAGAAAGCCGGCACCTTCGACTTCACCTGCGGCATGAGCATGCTCCGCGGCAAGATCACCGTGGAGGAATGAGGGGATAGATCGATGTCTACCGAGATGCAGACGAGCGGGAAGGTCACCCTCGCGGTGACGGGGATGAGTTGCGGCGGCTGCGCGGGGAGCGTGCAGCGGGCGCTGGAGCGGCACCCGGGCGTCGCGTCCGCCGCGGTGAGCCTGGCGCGGAACAACGCGACGGTGGAGTTCGATCCCGCCGCCACGTCGCCCGGCGCGCTGGTGGAGGCCGTCCGCGCCACCGGCTACGACGCCGAGTTGGCGGATCCGGCCGCCGGATCAGCGGATTGAGGGGATACATCGATGTCGACCACGATGCACACGGATCACGCGCCGCCTGCAGGCGAAAAGGTCACCATCCCGGTCTCGGGGATGACCTGCGCGGCGTGCTCGGGGCGCGTGCAGCGGGCGCTGGAGAAGCATCCCGGCGTGAACACCGCCGCCGTGAACCTGATGCTGAAGGAAGCGACGGTGGAGTTCGATCCCGCCGCCACGTCGCCCGGCGCGCTGGTGGACGCCATCCGCTCCACCGGCTACGACGCCGCGCTCCCCGTCCCTGACCAGAGCGCGTTCGCCGAGCAGGAGGCACAGGACCGCGCGCACGACGACGAGTTCCGCGACCTGCGGCTGAAGGCGGGCGTCAGCTTTGCCGTCGCGCTGATCGCCATGCTCGTCTCCATGCCCCTGATGGCGGGGGCGGAGCACGCGCACGGCGCCACCGTCGACCCGTTCATGCGCTGGGCGATGGGGTGGGTGAATTCCACGCTGCAAAGCGTCTTCCCCTGGCTCTACCAGCTGCCTCGCTCAGTGCTGAGCTATGGGCTGCTGGCGATGACCATCGGCGTGATGGCGTGGGCCGGGCGGCACTTCTACACGCGGGCGTGGGCCTCATTCCGCCACCGGTCGGCGGACATGAATACGCTCATCGCCATCGGCACCGGCGCGGCGTTCGTGTACTCCGTGGCGGCCACGGTGGCGCCGGGCTTCTTCCTGGCCCGCGGCATTCAGCCGGACGTGTACTACGAGGCCGTCGTCTTCATCATCGCCCTGATCCTGATGGGGAACGCGATGGAGGCGCGGGCCAAGCGCCAGACCTCCGCCGCCCTGCGCGCCCTCGCCAGCCTGCAGCCGAAGACGGCGCGCGTCCTACGCGGCGGCGCGGAGGCGGACGTGCCGGTGGAGGAGGTCCGCCACGGCGACACCGTCCTGGTCCGCCCCGGCGAGCGCATCCCCGTGGACGGGCAGGTGGTGAGCGGTGGCAGCGCGGTGGACGAGTCGATGCTCACTGGTGAGTCACTTCCCGTGCAGAAGGGCGCGGGCGACCGGGTGATCGGCGGAACCATCAACCGCACCGGCGCTTTTCGTTACACGGCGACCACGCTGGGCGCGGCGAGCGTGCTGGCGCAGATCGTCCGGCTGATGCGCGACGCGCAGGGCTCGCGCGCGCCCATCCAGCGGCTGGCGGACCGCATCAGCGGCATTTTCGTTCCCGTGGTACTGCAGATCGCCATCGCCACCTTCGTCATCTGGTTCGTCGCGGCCGATGCGGCGCCGGGGGTGCGCGCGTTCGCGGCGGCCGTGGCGGTGCTCATCATCGCCTGCCCGTGTGCCATGGGCCTCGCGGTGCCCACGGCGGTGATGGTCAGCACCGGCAAGGGCGCCGAGGCCGGCGTGCTGATCAAGGGCGGCGAGGCACTGCAGCGCGCCCGCAGCGTCACCACCGTGGTGCTCGACAAGACGGGCACCGTCACCGAGGGCCGCCCGACGGTCACGGAGCTCACCCTGGCCCCCGGCGCGCCGGTGGATTCGGCCGACGAGCTGCTGCGCCTGGTCGCCTCCGTCGAGTCCTCATCCGAGCACCCGCTGGCAGACGCCATCGTGCAGCACGCGAAGGCGAAGGGGATCGCGCTGGCGCACGCGGACGGCTTCGAGTCGCGGACCGGGCGCGGCGCGGTGGGGACGGTAGATGGGCGGATGCTTGTGATCGGCAACGCGCTGCTGATGGAAGATCACGGCGTCTCCCCCGCTCCGCTCTCCGCGGATGCGGACCGGCTCGCCGGCGCCGGCCAGACGCCGATGTACGTGGCGGTGGATGGAACGCTGGCCGGGCTGATCGCCGTCGCCGATCCCATCAAGGACACCTCGCGCGCCGCCATCCGCCGCCTGCACGGCATGGGACTGCAGGTGGTGATGCTGACGGGCGACAACCGCCACACGGCCGACGCCGTCGCCCGCGAGGCGGGGATCGACCGCGTGGTCGCCGAGGTGCTGCCGGAGGGGAAGCTGGCCGAGATCCGGCGGCTGCAGGCGGAGGGGAAGGTCGTGGCGATGGTGGGCGACGGCATCAATGACGCACCCGCGCTGGCGCAGGCGGACGTGGGCATCGCCATCGGCACGGGGACGGACGTGGCGATGGAGGCCAGCGACGTCACGCTCATGCGCGGCGACCTGAACGGCGTGGCGGCGGCCATCCAGCTCTCGCGCCGCACCATGCGGACGATGAAGCAGAACCTGTTCTGGGCGTTTGTCTACAACGTGGTCGGCATCCCCATCGCCGCGGGGATCCTGTACCCGGCGTGGGGCCTGCTCCTTTCGCCCATCCTGGCGAGTGCGGCCATGGCTTTCAGCTCGGTGAGCGTGGTGCTCAACAGCCTGCGCCTGCGCCGCGTGCGCCTGGCCTGAGTCTCCGGGCGCGGGAGAGGAAAACGATCACGCGGAGACGCGGAGGAATGGGGAAAGGCGCGGAAACACGATCCTCCGCGCCTTTTCCCTCTTCCGCGCCTCCGCGTGAAATCCCTTGCCGGGGCTTGGATATGTATAGGGGGTAGCCCTATACGCCGATCTCGGTTATATTTGATGCATCAGAGCGCCGGAATCCACTGGCGCCAGCCGAATGGGGAGCAAGCATGCAGCAGACGACGACGGGCCATCCGCAGGTGGTAACGGACGCGGACTTCGCGGCGCAGGTTGAAGGCGCGAGCGAGCTGGTGCTGGTGGACTTCAACGCCACGTGGTGCGGCCCGTGCCGGATGATGGAGCCCACCATCGAGGCGCTGGCGGCCCAGTACGCCGGGAGCGTGAAGGTGGTGACGATCGATTCCGACGCCAACCAGCAGACCGTGGCGCGCTACAACGTGCGCTCGCTGCCCACGTTCATGTTCTTCAAGGGCGGCAAGCCGGTGGACATGGTGATCGGCGCCGTGCCGCGCCCCATGCTGGAGCGCAAGATCCAGGAGCACGCCTGATCGTGCACGCCACGGAGCCGGCGGACACACGTCCGCCGGCTCCGCGTCATCCATCCAGTCGTTTCATCGGGAGAGATTAGATGGCGGAGAGCGAGATCGAGGCGGTCGAGGCCGGAACGGACGCCGCGGTGTCGGCGGCGTGCGGTTGCGGCGTGTCGCACGGGGATGATGCGCACGGGCGCCATGCGCTCAACGTGGACGCGGGCGTAAAGGACCGCAACCAGAAGCGCCTGCGCCGCATCGAGGGGCAGATCCGCGGCCTGCAGCGCATGGTTGAAGAGGACCGCTACTGCGCCGACATCCTCACCCAGATCTCGTCCGTGCACGAGGCGCTGCGCTCCGTGGGGCGCGAACTGGTGCGCAACCACCTCAAGCACTGCGCCGCCGCCGCCATCCGCAGCGAAGACCCCGAGAACGCCGAGCGGATGTACGACGAGCTGGTCGACATGATGTTCAAGCACGTGCGGTAGGCTGATCCGTATCCGCAGGTCGCCACGGGCTGAAGCCCGCGGCTATCAATGCCATAAGCCCCGTCTCGGCTCGCTCACGCTCGCCGAACGGGGCTTCAACCGCTTTAGCCACCGACACTCTCGAAGGTGACTTCCTGAGGGAGCGCCGCACCACCCTCCCCTCACCTCGATCCCGGCGCGCGACCGAAGGATCTTGCCTCGGCCGGCACGGGGCCAGCCGAAGCGTTCCTGACCCGCGGCTACAATCCGCGAAGGCGGATTTCGTGACCTTCCAGCCGCGGTTTCAACCGCCCGAGCGAGAGCCGCCTCTCGTCAGTTCGGGAAGCTGAAGAGCGAGGCGGAGAGGGCGCGGCGGCTGCTGCGGCGGAGCTGCGGGTCGTCGTCGCGGGCGCGGCCGATGGCCTGGCCGATGCCGAAGGTGACCACCACGTTGCGCGCGCGGAGCGCGTCCGCCACCGGCATCGCCACGTCCATGCGATAGGTGCGCCGCGACCCCGGCGGGAACGCGGCGCGCAGCCCGAAGCCCACGCTGGCCTCGATCGGCGACGTCATCCCGAAGGTATCCCCGCCCACCCACATCTTTCCCGCATCCACGAAGGTCACCATCCCCAGGTCGAACAGCCGCGGGTACGGCCACCCCAGGTACATCCGGTGCTCCAGCGACGCCACCACGCGCCGCTCGCCCGGCCACGCGTGCGCGGGCAGCCCCCGCAGGCCGGCGCGGTTCCCCATCGTGAGCTGGAACGGCACCATCGTGCGCCATCCCCCCACCACGCGGGCGGCCGCGACCACGGTGTGGCGCGACTCGTCGCTGGGGCGCCAGTACGCCCACGCGTCCACCTGGCCGAACAGGTTGCGCCACTGGATGGTCCCCGGCACCGCGCCGTACAGCCGCCGCCCCTCGGCGCGGGCGCTGAAGCCGGCCAGCAGCCCGTGCGACGGCGACGAGGCCAGGGAGAACCCCAGGTCGACCAGCAGGTCGTCGTCGTCCGAGAACGCGGCCAGGCTGCGGCCGATCCCCACCTCGGCCTCCACGCCCAGCCGCACGTCCTCCGTGCCCCGCACCGCATCCAGCGCGCGCCGCCGCTCGAACCACACGTTGCGCTGCCCGGCCAGAAAGACCAGGCGCACGCTGGAGATGGTGTCCAGTCCCGTCACCACCGGCTCGGGCTCTTCCGGAACCAGCTGCCGCATGGCGGGCCGGTCGCCGCCGCCGTCCGTGGACAGGTAGTCGCGCGGGTACTCCGTCCACTCCCCCGCCAGCGCCAGGCCGAACAGGGTGAGCCGCCCGCGCCGCCCCAGCCGCATCACCGTCCCCACGTCGAACGAGCGGCGCGACTCTTCGAAGTAGCGCCGCCGCACCCCGCCCTCCACCTCCGCGTCGGGGACGAAGATGACGAAGTTGCGCTCCAGGTTTTCGATCTCCTGCCGGAACGCCCAGCGCCCGTTCTCGCCGCGGAACGGGTACGCCAGCCGCTGAACCACGGATACGCCGACCGGCGTCTTCGCCACGCTGAGCTCCGCGTCCAGCCGCGTCCCCGCCAGCTGCCGCGTGCCCACCGCGGCGCCGTACACGCGCTCGCCCTGCTGCTCCTTGAAGTACGCGCTTACGTGCTGGCCGCTTCCCAGCAGGTTGTCCTCGCGCAGCTCCACGCCGGTGATTCCCACGCTGCCGGCGTCGCTGTCCCACTGCGGCTCCAGCCGCACGGACCACTCGTCGCGGGTTTCCACCACCACGTGCTGGCTGCCGTCCGGCTGCCGCACCCCGAACACGTCCGCGTCGGCGATGAACGAAAGGCTGCGCAGAATGCGCTCGGAATCTTCGAGCAGCGCCGGCACGTAGCAGTCGCCCACCCCGAACAGCAGCTCGCGGCGAATGACGCCCTCGCGCGTGCGGACGTGCATGCGGTTGGCGGCGCGGTACGCCCAGTTGAAGCGCGCGTCCAGGTCCTCGCTCCCCACCTCGAAGACGGAGCCGTTGTCCACGAAGATCTCGGAGACCACGGCCCCCTCGCGGCAGGCCGTCTCCCGCACCAGCACCACGTCCAGCGGCGGAACGGAAT
>DASTVC010000081.1:0-9531 GCA_035759295.1 Longimicrobium sp.
CAGGTTCACCGCCGACTGCTGGAAATCGCTGAACAGCCCGGTGATCTGCGCCAGCGGGTTGTACAGGTAGCCGATGTACGCGCTGAAGGCGATGTAGTCGCCCAGCGTCATCTCGCCCGCGATGAGCAGCTTCCACGCATACCAGGTGTACAGCGCCGTCCCCGACGAGCGGATGATGCCGTTCATCCCGTTGAAGATCTGGCCGTATCCGCCCGCCGTGAGCTGCACGTTCAGCGCGGTCTTCATCTGCGCGTTGGCGCGGTCGTACACGTAGTGCTCGCGCGCCAGCGTCTTGAGCGAGCGGATGTGGCTGAGCACCTCTACCTGGAACGCGCCCAGGTCGGCGTACGCCTCGGCGCTGCGCTTCCAGTACTTGCGCATGATGCGCGCGGAGAGCGTGGTGAGCACCACCGTGGCGGGGATGGTGACCAGCGAGACGATGGCCAGCTTCCACTGCAGCAGGAACAGGAAGGGCGGAACCAGGAGGAGGTAGACGCCGTTGACGAACAGCGTCTCGAACACCTTGCTGACGCTCTGCAGCGAGCTGCGCACGTCGCCGAACCGGCTCATGATCTCGCCCACGCGGTGCTCGTCGAAGAACCGCGAGCGCAGGTGCTGCAGGTGGTTGAAGAAAAGAAGGCTGGTGGCGTTGCTGAGGTGCGCGGTGGTGTAGGTGGTGAAGTAGCCGCGGATGCCGCCCATGACCGCCATGGCCACCGAGAACGCGAACATGCCGCCCACCAGCACGTGCATCAGCGGCACGTTGCGGGTGGGGTAGACTTCGTCGATCAGCAGCTTGGAGAGGTATGGCAGCGCCATGCCGAACAGCCCCAGCACCAGCCCCAGGATCATTCCCTTGGCCAGGGGACCCCAGTAGGGACGGATGACCCGCAGCAGCCGCATGAACTGCTGGAACGCTTCGCGAAGCGGTGGGATCTCTGCGGTGGGTGGTGGGGGCATGCTGCGCTCAGACGTCTCGAAAAACCGGACCGCGGACGGACGTCCGCGCGTCTCGTGGTGATGCCGGCGGGGGCTCGCGCGCTGGGTCGCGCGTAGACGCCTTTTCCGCCAAGCTGTAAAGATAACGATCGCGCCGCGCGCGGGGTACCCTGAAGGCGCGGACGCGGCTTTCCGTGCGTGTGCTCAGCAGGTGCTGGTGTCCAGGCACAGCCGGTCGCGCGTGGGGCACGCGTCGCGGCACGAGCGGCCGCTGGCGAACTCCTGGCGCTCCATCTCGCCATCCAGCTGGGTCTGGAACGACTCCACCCGCAGCGCGTCCAGGTTCAGCGTGGGCTTTCTTTCCATGGTACACCTCCCGGTTGATGGGTTTCCGTGCGCACCGCAGTCCCGAAGGGAGCGGGGTCGATGCCGCACTCCCGGACCTTTCGATCCCGCGCGGATCCGGCGCCAGGGCCGGTTCCGTCCCGTCCATCCGACCCTGCCTGGAAAACGCCTGTCATTCTGAGGGAGCGCCCACCAAGGAGCCGTGGTGTCGCGCCGAGCCGTGCAGCGCGACCGAAGAATCTCCGTCCCCTCGGGCTGGACCCGCGTCCGGGCAACGCCCGGCAACCCCCTCCCGGCGGAAAGACTCTGCCACCCACGTAAAGATTCTTCGGTCGGCGCCAGGCCTTCCAGCGAGAAGAAGAGCGTCGCGCGGCGCCTCGCTCAGAATGACAGCGTCGGCGGATCCGGTATCAGACGCCGGCCCGTCCGCCGCCGGGCGATCGGCGGGATCCGGCGCCCGGGCCGGACCCCGTCCGTTCATCCCGTCAGACGCCGGCGCCGACCATGCCGCGCTGGAAGTCGATGAAGCCGGCGCGGTAGGCCTGGGACAGCTGCTCCACCACGCGGTCTTCCAGCCAGTCGTGGTCGGGCGCGCCCTGCGGGCTGCTGACGGCCTCCTTCACCACCTCGATCAGCTCGTCCAGCGACGCCGGCTCCTGCACGGTCTGCAGGATGAGCGCGGCAAAGGGGCTCAGCCGGCGCGGGTTGGCGCGCCCGGCGGAGAACTGCACCAGGTAGTACGCGTCGTCCTCCTCCGGCGCCGAGGCCTCGTCGCCCAGGTCCAGCCAGGCGTCCCAGTCCCAGCGCGTGGACACCACCCGCGCCCGCGACGAAAGGCCGGCACGGCCCTCGCGCCAGTCCAGCTCGTCCTGCGGCAGGCGGGCCAGGGTGTCCAGGTACTCCTGCGTGTAGTCTTCCACCGACCGCGCCAGGTCGAAGCGGGTGCGGTCCACCAGGAACGCGTCCTCCAGCAGCGCCCGCCGCTCGCCGTCGGCCAGAGAGGCGACGTGCGCCTCGATGGCGTCGTGCGCCAGCTCCACGTCGCTCTCCCGCGGCGCGGGGCCCATGACGCGCGCGGGGACCAGTGCCTCCACGTCCACGCCCAGCGCGGCGAAGATGCGCAGCGTGCGGCCGAAGTGCTCATCCACCGTGCGCTTCTGCATGGCGGCGTATCCCTCCGCCCCGGCGCGGCCACCCTCCATGGCGGAGTCGTCCGGCGCGGTGAGCATGAGCGGCGAGGGGACGTCGGGCCGGGCCAGGCGCAGGATGAACATGCCGATCCCCGCCTCGCCCAGCAGCAGCCCGGGGTCCTGCACGCTCCCCATGGTGCCGCACGGCCACGCCTCGCCCGCGTTCTCGTAGCGCTCGATGCCCAGCAGCGCCACCGCCTTCGCGGGGTCCAGCAGCGCGGGCTCGTCCAGGATGCGGGCGCCCTCCAGCAGCGTCTCGGCGTTGCCGCCGCGGCCGTGGCACAGGGAGTAGTTCATCCCCACCTCGTCGTCGATGGACCGCTCCACCGTGCCGAACGAGGCGCGCGACTCTTCCAGGTACACCGGGTCGCGCAGCAGCTGGTACGCGCGCAGGCGGGAAAGGCCGATCCCCGGCCCGCCGTGGCACCAGGCCGACATGTAGTGGATGGGAGGGGTGGCCACCCAGTTCCCCGTGCGCAGCCGGTAGCGCAGGTCGTCGATGCGCCCCTCGAACTGGTACTCGCCCAGCTCGGTGTGGCGCAGGTCGGGCCAGTTGCCGCTGTCCTCGCTGTAGAAGCGGCGCTCGTAGAGAAAGCCCTGCTCGGCGGCGTAGCGGTAGCGGCCGTCTCCGGTGGCGGCGTACAGCTCCAGCAGGCCGTGCGCGATCCCCGCCGCGCCGTGGGCGTAGCCGCACAGGTTGCGCACCGAGCTGCTGCGCATGGTGGCCCAGCTCCAGCCGTCGGGCTCGCGCGAGGCCAGCTCGATCAGGTTGTCGCCCAGCCGCTTCGCCATCCCGATGGCCAGCTCGGGGTCGACGAAGCGGCTCAGGCGCAGCAGCGCGGGAATGCCGCCGCCGGCGCCGGCGATCACGTCCATCCCCAGATCGCGGGCCTCGTTGCCCACCATGGGGCGCAGCAGCGCCTCGGCCTCGGCGTACAGCCCGGGCTTGCCCAGCAGCTCGCCCAGGCGCGCCGCCACGTAGGCGATGCCCACGCGGCCGCTGTGGTAGCCGTAGGCAAAGTCGTGCATCCCCGCGGCCTCGTTCAGCGCGAAGCGCAGGCCGCCCATGGCCACGCGCGCCAGCTCCTCGTCGCCGGTGACGGCGGCGAGCTCGCCCAGGAACAGGGCGATGCCCGAGGTGCCTTCGTACAGCGTGCCGCTGGCCGTGGCCGGCACGCCGCGGCGCAGCCCGGGCTCCGAGCGGTCGGGGGTGATGATCTGCCAGGTGCAGGCATCGCCCTCCCACTGCGCGTCGGCCGCAACGCGGCGGCCCATGCGGTGGGCCGCGTCCAGAAAGGTCTCGGGGCCGGCCTGCGTGCCGGCGTGCGTGGTCTCGGTCACGGTCGGTGCCTTGCGGTCGATGGTCGCGGATCGCGGCGATCCGCGTCCGGGGAATCGAAAATTTCCGGCGGCGTCAGGTGGGCCGCAGCGCCTCGGCGGGGCGGCCCAGGGCGCGGGTGACCAGGTATCCCAGGTAGCTTTCTTCCTGGATGGTGATCCCCAGCCGGTTGTTCATCATGTGCAGGTAGCTGGGGAGCAGCGACTGCCAGGCGCGCGCCCACTCCTGCGCCGGCTGCCCGCCCGCCTGCACGCGTCCCTCTTCGTGCAGCGCGCGCAGCTCCTCGCGGATGGCGCGCATGCCGTCGGCGTAGGCGTCCAGCGTGTCGCTGAGCGAGTCGCCGTCGTCCATGGCCTCCCAGATGGCGTCCACGTACTCCATCAGCGTCTCGGCCTGGCTGCTGAACCCCTGGTCGAACGCTTCCAGCAGCGTCTCGCGCCCATCCTCTTCGCGCGCCACGGCGCGCAGGTAGTTGGTGGAGTACATCTGCGTAAAGGCGCTGCCGGCCTCGCGGCTGTCGGTAAAGAGGTGGATGAGGATCACCGTCCCCAGCAACCCCTTGCCCAGCCGCGACGAGCGCTCCGTCCCCATCTTGGCGATCAGCGCGTACGCGGCATCGCTGCTGACCTCGAAGGCGCGCTCGGAGACCAGCAGCGCGTCCGGCCCGCCGTAGCGGTCGGTCTCCGGCTCGTACTCCACCCGCGCCAGGTGCGTCACCCGCACGGGCTGCCCCTCCTCCCGCTGGGCCAGCCCCGGGTTCTCGGGGCGCGCGTCGATCTGCACCTCGGGGTTGTGGGCACGCACGTGCTCCACCAGCGCGGGCCACACCTCGCCGGCCAGCACGTCGGGCATCCCCAGCAGGCGCAGCCGCACGTGCGGGCCGAACTCGCTGTAGCGGATGAAGAAGTGCTGAAGGATCCACCCCCGCTCCTGGCAGGTGCGGACGAACGGCTCCGCCACGTCCAGGATGATGCGGTCGCAGTCGGGGGTGTAGATCCACCCGTCGAAGAACAGGTACAGGCTGAGCCACTCGCGCCCGTCGGGGCGCGGGGGCGCGGGGGTCTCGGCGTGGACGGCGTCGCTCATCGTCGTCAGGCCCCCGGAAGCGACTCGGCCAGCTCGCCCGCGTCCACCGGCTCCGACGCCGTGCCGCCGGGGAAGTAGAGCTGCACCACCAGCTCGGTGGCGAACGAGGTGTCGCCGAAGCGGGGGAGCTGCGCCCGGTCCGGGTAGCGCTCCTCGAAGGTGCCGCTGAAGTTCTTGAGCCCCTGCGCCACCTTCCCCAGCAGTCCGACGAGCAGCGGGTTGGCGAAGTCGATGAACTGAGGCTTGAAGAAGTCGCGCGACTGCTGCGTCTTCCGTTTCTTGTCCTCCAGCCCCAGCTTGAGCGGCCCCTCGCCGTCCTTCGCCTCGTCGCCCTCCTTTGCCTCCGCGCCGGCCTCGCCCTCCGCCACGGGCGCGGCTTCGGCTTCCACCGCCTCCTCGTGCTCGTCGGCGGCCGGCTCCTCGCCCTCGCCGGCGGGCGCCTCGTACCCGGGGATCTCGGCCACGGCTTCCACGGGCGACTCGGCGGCGGCGGGCTCGCCGGCCTTGGCGGGACGCGCGTCGGGGAGCGGCATCATCCGCAGGTACACGGTCTCGGGGATGCCGTTCTCCTCGCGCCAGCGGTTGACGCGGAGGAAGAAGTCGGCCCCGCTCTCGTCCTGCCGCCGCTGCGGGAAGAGCACCCCGGGGACGATCCACCGCCGCCGCGCCAGCACCACGCTGCCGCCAAAGGTGATGCGCGGGCGGTAGTTGATGACGGGCGGCTTTTCCTCCGCCTTCGCCAGCCCCTCGGCGGGCGGCGAGACCGTGTCGGCCCCCCCGTCGCCCGCCACGGTGTCCGCGCCCGGCACGCGGGCCACGGTGTCCGCGTCCGGCGGCGGCGGGCCCTTCACCGTGTCCGCGTCGTTCACCGTATCGGCGTCGTTCACCGTGTCCGCGTCGTTCACCGTGTCCGCGCCCTGCGCGACGACGGCATCCGCGGCCGGCTCGACGGCCACGGCGTCCACGTCCAGCTTGGCGGGCGGCGTGCGCGGCGGCTCGGGGGAATCCGGGATCGGCGGCGCGTACATCACGGGCGGAGTGAAGCGCGAGAGCAGCTGGTACAGCGGCGGCCGCATCCGCGGGTTCAGGAAGCCCAGGTCGACGGGGATCACCCGGCGTCCCGTGGGCCCGTGGACCAGCGACAGGTTCTGCGGATCTTCCGGATCCGCCTGCACCAGGATCTCCGAGCTGCGCAGCTGGTCTTCCGTTGCCCCGCTCTCGCCCGTGGGGTAGCTGATCTCCCAGCGGAGGAGGGGCGGGTGCAGGTTGGCGTTGAACTGCGCGTCGCCGCAGATCTCCGCCAGCAGCTCGCCGGTGAGCGCGGCGTTGGCGCGGCGCACGTCCTCCTGCACGTCGTCCGGCAGCATGTACAGGAAGCGCGAGAAGTACTTGCCGTACCCCGCGGTGTAGCTGGCGCCGTGCAGGACGAACGACGGGTCGCCGCCCTCGCGCTCCGCCGGCACCATCAGCCCGAAGGCGCCCATGGAGCGGGGGATGCCGGAGAGCGTCTCGACGCCCTGCAGCGCCTCGTCCACCGCCTGGGCGGAGATGTCGATGGTCTCCGCGTCGGGCGACTGCGCCCAGGCGGTGCGGAACACCTCGGTCAGCCGCTGCCGCGCCGCCGCCAGGTCCTTGATGGACTCCAGGCCGAACGGGTTGTTGACGTCGTAGGTGTCGTTGGGGTCGCGCGGGCCGCCGCCGCGCATGCGCCCCTCCTTCTCCACGTGCGCCTTGAAGTGCTCGCGGTAGAAGTCCTCGTAGAACTTCAGCAGCGGCACGCCTTCGCCCGCGCCGCCGTTCTGGCCGTAGTAGTCGTCGAAGAAGTGCCGCATGGTGGCCTGCTCCGACCGCGGCCACGCCAGCCGCGCCGTGGCGCGCACCCACTGCTCGAACTGGGTGAGCGAGCGGCGCACGCCGGGCGTCAGCGCGATCTCGGCCGAGGCGCCGGAGGTGGCGTCCTCGTAGAACGGCATGTCCTTCCGCAGGCGCCCGCTGATCTCCATCGACTCCAGCGCCTGCTCGATCTGCTCGTGCACCTGGGCGATGATGCGCTCGCGCTCCTCAACCCCCGCGTCCGTGTACGCCTCGATGCGCTCGCGCAGGGTGGCCAGCACCTCCGACGTCTGCCGCGCGTGGTCGTCGTCGATGGCGTCCAGCAGCGCGCGGAAGGGAAGGTCCCAGTCCGCGTCCTGCTCGCGGATGCCGGTGTGGAAGCGGAGGAAGCCGATCTCGATCAGCTTGTCCAGGTACGCCTCGGCCTCCTCGAACGTCGCGTCGATCTCGGGGTCCGACGACAGGGCGCGGATCAGGTCGCCCAGCGTGGGCGAGCCGCCGTCGCTGAAGCGGGTGGCGATGAGCTGCAGCACCTCGTTGTCGCCCAGCCGCTGGAATACCTCGCGCCCCTCGATGGAGGTGAGGAAGACCAGCCGCTCGTTCTCGGTGCGCAGCGTGGGGTTGCGCTCCACCTGCAGCGCGTGCCGGAACGCCGGGCGCGTCTTGAGGTGGTCGAAGAACAGCCCGTACAGGAACTTGTTGGCGCGCACGAAGCTGCGCTTTACCCGCGGGTCGCTGCTGAAGCGCGTGCCCCCGTCCGGCTCGCCGTCCGTCTCGCTGACGAAGGTGCCGGGGATGATGGCGCAGAAGGTGGCGAAGGGCGTGGCCTTCATGGCCATGCGCGTGTAGTAGCGCAGCAGCCCGCGCTCCGTCTTTTCGTCGCGGCCGTGCACGTCGCCGCTCTCGGCGGCGGCGGCGTAGCGGTCCAGCGCGCCGTACAGCGAGCGGCTGCTGACCATCAGCCCCTTGCGGAAGTCGGCGTCCTGGAGAAGCCCGCGAAAGGCGCGGCGCAGCTCCGGCGTCTCGGCCTCGTACGCCTGGCGCAGCTCGGCTTCTACCCCGCGCGCCTGCTCCACATCGGCCGCAAAGGCACGCACGGCCTGCACGGTGGATGCGTCCAGCCCCGCCAGCGCCGCGTCGATGCGCTCGGCGGACTGGGGCTTGAGGTTGTACAGCTCGCGCTTGAGGGTGATGAGCTTGTTGCGCAGCGGCTTTTCCTGCGCGGCGCCAATGGCGGCGAACAGCAGCTGCGACACGTCTTCGCGGGCGGCGTGCAGCCGGCGCTCCGTCTCCTGCAGCCGACGCAGCAGGGCCAGCGTGCGCTCCGGGCGCATGCCGTCCACCGTGTCGGCCGGGGCGCCGGATACGCGGCACACGAAGCGGTCGAAGAGGGCGTCGGCGCCGGGGCCGGCGGCATCGTCCATCCAGGGCTCGGTCATACGGCGCGCGGGGATCTCGGAGGTTCAGGCGCCGGTACGCAAACCGGCGGCAAGAGACAGCATGGTGGTGGACGCGGGGCCGGTCCCCGGCGCGGCGCGCTGCCGCCGCGCCCAATCTGTTTGCGTCCGTCCGGCCGTGGGCCAGAATCAGCCGCGCGCTGTGCGGGACGGACCAAATACCGGCCGGGACTGCGACGATAACCGCGACGCCGGACGTTTGGCAAGTACGTGAGCCGCCATGTTGCGCACGCCTGCCGAACTGCGACGTGAAGGTGTCGCAAAGGTGCGCGACGTGTACGATAACGAGGGGGCGGGGCAGGCGGCGAGCCCCGCGTGACGAGCCGCGCACCCGCGCGCCGGGCGGCGGTGGAGGGGGATGAGCGGGGAGCGGGTGTGGGCAGGGGGGGCTGGGGCGGGCTCCGAGGGAGTTGGGGTTGCCCACAACGCACGACTCGGCGGCGAGCGATGGCTGCGTTCGCAGCGCCCCATGCCCACCTTCAGCGAAACTGCCGGGGGCAGGTTGGGTCCGAGAACGAGATCTTCAATGGGTCCCACGAAATTGAAGCCCCATTCGGCAGATGCAACCAGCCGGGATGGGGCTTCTGACTTGTCGCGACCTGGATTAGTAGGATGGCGAAGCCGCTGCGGCACTCGGTAAAGCCGACTCGCTTCGGGACGTCGTACCGATCGTGTGAGGAAAAACACCGAGTAAACGTCGATCGTCGGCAGGCTCGTCGTTGCCTTCGAACACATCCACCACAACTTGCTCAACAGCATCGATATCTGGGCCGCCGGTTCCCAACCCGGTTACGCGGGCACCAGCGACATTGTCTTCGCGCGACATGGCGCGGCCTCTCAGCCGGCTGATCATGCGCAGCGGAATCGAGGCAAACACAGAGAGGACCGAAATTCCCGCCCACACCCACGAGCGTCGATGAATTGATCGCTGCAGCCCCACGATACCGGCGAAGAAGGCGGCTCCAGACACTAGGTCGGCGGCTACCGCGCGAACCTCGCCCCCCTTCGGTCCCCGCAGGGAGCGGCCCGCGCTCAGGCCCAGCAGCAACAACCCCGCGGGGTCTGCAGTCCGACCCGTTTCCTGGAGGAACTGGGCGAATTCCCCTGGATGGAGATCAGTAGCCTGCACGAGTGCGAAGGGACGTTCACCGAGTTTCGCGACCTTCTCGATCAGATCGAAAGTTTCGTCGTCCACTTCGATGTCGGTGATCAGCTCATTCATCGGGTCCTCCCTTATGTACAACGAATTCTACGGCGGTACCACTAATGTTGATGTTCGAATACTCTGGCTTTCGCAGGAGGTATTCCACGACGAGCCGGCCAAACGCGCCGAGGGGACGAT
>DASTVC010000082.1:0-16066 GCA_035759295.1 Longimicrobium sp.
CGCCGACCGAAGAATCTTTATCGGGAACGGGCGCCTCTCGCGCCGAGGCCGACGTAGCCGACAGGACCGTGCGCCCATCGTAGAGATTCTTCGGTCGGCGCACGGGCAAGGGTGCGACTGGGAAGTCCAGGGCGCGCGCCTCTCTCAGAATGACACCGTCCGCTTTATCGGTGCCCGATTTCCCGATTCCGTATCATCCCGCTTCTTTCGATTACGCAGAGGCGCAGAGACAAACGGAGAGGCCGCAGAGAACGGCAAAACGTCCTCTGCGGCCTCTCTTTTCTTCACTGCGCTTCTGCGTGAAACCGCCTTCCCATGAGTTCACGAGGAACTCAAGGAAAGGGAATCATATCAAACCGCGGCACGCGCGGCGGCCAGCGACGCGCGCACCCGCTCCGCCAGCACGCGGACGTGCGGCTCCATCCCGATGGAAACGTGGGTGCCGGGAACCCCGTGCACCTCCACGCGGTCGTCCACCACGCGGCACCAGAACAGCGTGCGCCGCTCCTCCTCGCTCCACGCGGCGCGGATGCGCTCCGCCTGCTCCGGATCCATCCCGGCGGAAAGGTCCTGCGCCTCGAAGACGGTCACCCGGCCGCCGAAGCGCCCGGGAACGTACCCTTCGCGGCTGGCGCTGCGCGCCTTTACCACCTCGTAGCTCTCGCGGAGCGACGCGGACTCGAACCCCGGGGGCGCGGCCCCCTGCGCGTGCAGCGCGTCGGCCGCGCGATGGAGCTGCTCCTCCAGCGTCAGCCCCCGCAGCGCGTCGGGGGCCAGGTCGAAGGGACGGCCCATCTGCACGGCCACGTCGCCGGCCAGCCCGGCCACCAGCTCGGCGTCCTCCATCTCCCCCCACGCCTCGTCCACCGCGCCGGGGCCGGGGGTGTCGAGCATTCCCAGGAACGCCACCTGCTGCCCCTGCCGCTCCAGCTCCACGGCCATCTCGTACGCCACCGTCCCGCCGAACGACCACCCCAGCAGGTGGTACGGCCCCTCGGGCTGCACCGCGCGCAGGGCCCCCACGTGCCCCGCGGCGATCTGTGCCAGCGGGCGATGGAGCTCCGCCCCCCCGTCGCGAAGCCCGAACACCGGCTGGTCGCCGCCCAGGTGGCGCACCAGGTGGATGTAGCCGTGCACGTCGCGCCCGGCCGGGTGCACGCAGAAGAGCGGCGGCAGGGTGCCGTGCGGCTGCAGCGGCACCACCGTGGGCCCCGCCCCCCAGGCCGGCGCCGCCCCCCCGCGCCGCTCCTCCAGGACGGCCTCGGCCATCTGCCGCACCGTGGTCCCGGCGAAGAGGGTGGCCAGCGGAAGGTCGCACCCCAGCCGGCTGCGCACCTGCGCGAACAGGCGCAGCGCCAGGAGCGAGTTGCCGCCCAGCTCGAAGAAGTCCTGCGTGGGGCCGATCGGCGACACCCCCAGCAGCTCCTCCCACAGGTGAAGGAGCTGTACCTCCACGAAGCTGCGCGGCGCCTCGGGCTCCGCGCAGGCGCCCGCATGCTCCGGCGCGGGGAGCGCCCGCCGGTCCACCTTGCCCGTGGAGGTCTGCGGGAACGCGTCGAGCATGACCAGCGTGGGGACCATGTACTCGGGAAGGCTGCGGCGCGCGTGCTCGCCCAGGGCGTCGGCATCGGCCCGACCCACCACGTACGCCACCAGCCGCCGGTCGCCCGGCCGGTCCTCGCGCACCATGGCCAGGCACTCCCGCACCCCCTCGTGCCGCCGCAGCACCGCCTCCACCTCTCCCAGCTCCACGCGGTACGCGCGCAGCTTTACCTGGTTGTCGGTGCGCCCCAGGATCATCAGGTTGCCGTCGGCCAGCCAGCGCGCGCGGTCGCCCGTGCGGTACATGCGGGCGCCGGCCTGCGCGAAGGGGTCGGGAAGGAACTTCTCCGCGGAAAGGCCGGGGCGCCCCAGGTAGCCGCGCGCCACGCCCGCGCCGCCGATGTACAGCTCCCCGGGAAGCCCCACGGGCACCGGCTCGCCGCGCGCGTCCAGGACGTAGAAGGTCAGGTTCTGGATCGGGTGCCCCACGGGGACGGCGCCCACCCGGTGCCGCCCCGGCGGAAGGACGTACGCCGAGCAGCCGACCACCGTCTCCGTCGGCCCGTACTCGTTCATCAGCCGGACGCCCGGCGCGTGCTCCTGCCAGAAGACGGTGGGCTCGGCGGACAGGAAGTCGGCGCCGATCACCAGCGTTCCCGCGGCCCCGGCGGCCTGCTCCGGAGTCAGGAGCGCGTTCAGCAGCCCCAGGTGGATGGGGGTGATCTTGATCAGCCCGAACCCCGGCCGTTCCTTCAGCGTCTCCGCGAGCGCCTCGATGGGCGACGCTTCCGGGAGCAGGTGCACCGGCCGGCCGGCGAAGAGGGGAAGGAGGTTGGTGACGGTGAGGTCCACCGACATGGAGGTGAAGACCGGGGCCCCGTTCCCCGAGTTCGCCCCGTAGGCGCGCACGCCCCAGTGGATGTAGTTGCAGACCCCCCGGTGGTGCATGGCCACGCCCTTGGGGCGCCCCGTGCTCCCGGAGGTGTAGATGACGTAGCAGAGGTTTTCCGACGTGACCCCGCTCTCCGGCGGCGCTTCCCCGCCTTCCGCCGCGATCCGCGCCCATTCCCCGTCCAGGCCGATCACCCGGATCCCGTCGCGCGCGGGGAGGGAGGCGCGCAGGCGCTCCTCCGTCAGCAGCACCGCCACGCCGGAATCGTCCAGCATGTAGGCCAGCCGCTCCGCCGGGTGTCCCGGGTCCATGGGGACGTACGCGCCGCCCGCCTTCAGCACGCCCAGCAGCGCCACCATCAGCTGCGGGGAGCGCTCCAGGCACAGCCCTACCCGCACCTCGGGCCCCACGCCCAGGCGCGCCAGGTGGTGTGCCAGACGGTTGGCCCGCGCGTCCAGCTCGCGGTAGGTGAGCGACTCGCCCCCGCAGACGACGGCGGGCGCGTCGGGGGTGCGGGCCGCCTGGTCCGCGAACAGGTGGTGGATGCAGCGGTCCGCGGGGTACCGCGCGGTCGTCCGGTTCCACGCCACCACGCGGTCGCGGTCCGTGCGGCTCATCAGCTCCAGCCGCGACAGGTGCCGGTCGGGGTCGGCGGCGGCTTGCTCCAGCACGCGCTCCAGGTGCTGCACCATCCGCCGGACGGTGCCGCGCTCGAAGAGGTCGGCGCTGTACTCCAGCACCCCGCCGATCCCCCGCTCGCCGGCGTGGAGAAGGAGGGAAAGGTCGAACCGGGCGGTCTGCCGCGCCGGCTCCATGGTGCGCACCCGCGGCCCCGGCCGGGGGGCGGGCGGCGGGCCCTCGGCCTCGTCCAGCTGGTAGAGGACCTGGAAGAGCGACGAGTGGCTCAGCGACCGCTCCGGCTGCAGCTCCTCCAGCAGCCGCCCGAAGGGAAGGTCCTGGTGCTCGTGCGCGCCCAGCACCGTCTGCCGCGCGCGCCGCACCATCTCGCGGAACGAGGGGTCGCCGCCAAGGTCGGCGCGCAGCACCAGCGTGTGCGTGAAGAGGCCGATGAGCCCCTGCGTCTCGGGGCGCGCGCGGCCGGGCACCAGCGTGCCCACCAGCACGTCCTCGCTAGCGGCGTAGCGCCCCAGCAGCACCTGGAAGGCGGCCAGCACCACCATGAACGGCGTGGCGTCCTCGCTCCGCCCCACCTCGCGCAGCCCCTCCGCCACCTTGCGCGGAACGTTCACGGGGACGGTCCCGCCCCGGAACGACTGCGCCGGCGGGCGCGGGTGGTCGGCGGGAAGCTCCAGGAGGGTGGGGGCGTCCCCCAGCCGGTCCATCCAGTACGCCAGGCTGCGCGCCTCCAGGCCGCGCCACTCCCGGCGCTGCCAGGCGGCGTAGTCGGCGTACTGCAGGGGGAGCGGCGGGAGGGGGGACTCGCGCCCCTCGGTGTACGCGGCGTACAGCGCCCACATCTCCCGGAACAGCACCCCGGTGCTCCACCCGTCGCTGACGATGTGGTGCATGCAGACGATCAGCACGTGCTCCGTGGGCTCCAGCCGCAGCAGCCGGGCGCGGAAGAGCGGGCCGGCGACCAGGTCGAACGGGCGCGCCGTCTCCTCCGCCACCCGGCGCCGCGCCTCGGCCTCGCGCTCCGCCTCGTCGGCGCCGGGCACATCCTCCACGGGGAGGGCAAAGCCGGCGAAGGGCGCCACCGTCTGCACGGGAACGCCGTCCACCTCGCGGAAGGTGGTGCGGAGGGAGTCGTGCCGGCGCACCACCTCGCCCAGGCTGCGCTCCAGCGCCGCCGCGTCCAGTGCCGCGGAGAGCCGCAGGGGGATGGCGAGGGTGTAGATCTCCCCCTGCCCCATGCGGTGCAGGAACCACATCCGCTCCTGCGAAAAGGAGAGCGGTGCCTCGCCGCCGGGGGCGCGGGGAACGATCTGCGCCCGCGGGTTCAGCTCCCGCAGCCGGGCCTCGAGAATGGCGCGCTCGGCGGTGGAAAGCTCCGGCGAATCGATGGTCTGTTGCAAGGACACTTCCAGTCTCCCGACACGGGGTTCAGCTCTGCCAGCCGCCCTGCCTCGTCTTCAAGGCAGCGCGGCGTTGTCTGCATGGATGCGGCGCTCCACCCCGGCGGCCATGGCCGGGGGGTGGGCGAGGAAACGACGGCGGATGGGCCGCCCGCCTCTTCTACCGGATCGAACGCAAGCGCATCGATCTCCATCCGCCGCGGCCCGAGGCCGATGGAGCGTGGACCTTCCGCCCGCCGGAGAGGGCCGGGCGTCCGGCGTGAAAACGGGTCATCCCGTCCGCACCGCCGCCCCGGCGATGCCGGAGAGCGCCAGCGGGTGCGGCGCCGGGGCGTCGCGGTGGGACTGCGCGGAACGGCCGCGCGGCGCCGCCAGCGCCTCGTGCACGCTGCGGATGAGCGCGGGGTACGCGTCGTAGGCCAGGCGCGCGGGCGCCAGCGCCAGCCGCTCGCGGCTGGTGTGCGCCAGCGCGTCGGCGCCCGGCGCCAAGCCGATGGTGGGAACGCCGTGCGTGCCGCAGCTGTGCCCGCCGTCCGTGCCGAAGGTCCACGGGCGGATGGCGGGGGCGCGGCCGGTGGCGCCGCGCAGCGCCGCGGCGGCCGCTTCCACCACCACGTGGTCGTCGGGAAGCAGGTAGCCCGGGGTAAAGTTGCTGTGCTCGTCCTCCCACCCCGTCCACGCGCGGTGCGTCACCCGGCCGGGGAGCACCTCCACGCGGATCCCCGGCAGCTCCGGCACCCGCTCCGCCAGCAGCGTGCGCAGCGCCTGGACGGCGGCGTCCTCGTTCCACCCCGGCAGCACCCGCCAGTCCAGCGTGACGCGGATGCGGTCGGGGATCACGTTGCCGCTCTTGGGCCAGGTCTCCACCACCGTGGGCGCCAGCGTGGCGGGCCCCAGCACGGGGTGGCGGGGCTGCGCGGCGGAAAGCTCGTGCAGGGCCAGCAGCACGTAGGGAAGCGCGTCGTTGGGGTTGCACCCGCGCTCGGGCGCGCTGGCGTGCGCGGCCAGGCCGTGGATCTCCACCGCCAGCTCGGCGTGGCCGCGGGGCCCGGTGCACAGGTCCAGCCCCGTCGCCTCGCCCAGGATCACGGCGCCGGGGCGCGTGTCCAGGGTCTGCATGTGGTGCATCATCCCCCAGCCGCCCTTTTCCTCGTACACCGAGCAGATCACCCGCACGTCCCCCGCGGCGCGCTGCCCCACGAAGCGGGCGGCGGCGTAGACCTGCAGGGCGAGCTGGCCCTTGACGTCCATGGAGCCGCGGCCGTGCAGGAACTCGCCGTCGATGACGCCGCCCCAGGGGTCGTGCTCCCACCCTTCCGCGTCGCCCACGTCCACCACGTCCATGTGGCTGGAGAGCATGACCGCCGGCGCGCCGCCCGTGCCGGCCACGCGGCCCACCGCGTTCCCCGCCCGGTCGGTGCCCGCCTCGTCGAACCCCAGCCGCCGCATCTCGTCCACGATGCGAGTTGCCACCGCCTCCTCCTCGCCGGGAAGCGAGGGGATGCGGATGATGTCGGCGGCGAACTGGATGGCGGCCTCGAACGAAAGATCACGCGGCATTCGGCCCTGCGGGTCGGGATGATTGATGGATTCGAAGCACCCGCCGCGGCTCGCCAGGGGAGCCGCGGCGGGATGTGGCCTTCACGCCGGCCGCGCCTATCGCGCGGCCGTTTTCCTGCGATTCAGGCGCGAGCGGCGTCCCTCCGCCACTCACGCGCTTTCCGGCGGACGGCGCCGGCCGGTCAGTCACCCGCGGGCCGCGGCGCGTCCTCGTCCGCCGGGTTCACCGGAACGTCCCCGCACCCCTCCACCAGCTCCACCGCGGGATGGGGGAACGTAGGGCCCCGAGAGCCCCGAAGCCACCATCAGCCGGTCGCGGATGAGGCACGCGCCGTCGGCGTTCTCCACCGAATCCGTCCCGCCTGCGGGGCCGACGCGGGAAACGAGCGTGTCGTGGCGTAGCCGGATGCCGTGCAGCGGGCAACGGCCGCGGCACGGCAGGATTCGAGACCATCGATGTTCGTGGGCAATCCTGCGGAGCCGCCATCCGGCTTCCATCCCCATTCCGGCGGGTCTGAGAACGCCTTTCCCTCGCCGGCGTCGCCTTCAGACCCACGGCCCGCGCCCGCCGCACGCGGCGCCAGCCACGGGGATGGGGGAGTCGATGGAGATGTATCGTGGCGGCTGAAGATCGGTCACCTGAGGCGGACCGCGCCGCAAAACGCGGTTGCCGCAGAGCCACGGGGGCTCCCGGCGATTCTGCGGCGACACGTCTTTGTTTTGGCGTTTAAGGTGTAGAAAACTGGCGCTCGCGTCAACCCGTCCGCCGCGCGGCCGCCCCAACCCAGCCGCCCGCCGCACCCGCGTCGCGACAACACCGGAGATCGTTCGGCCGCGCGCAATCAGGTTGCGTGCATCGGCGTTCCGTGTGGCGCTCCCTCGGAGTGTGTTCAAGAATCAGCCTGGCCGATTGATTTCCTGAGGGAGTGTTGCCAAACCGTCCACATGCGTTGACTTCCTGAGGGAGGTGCCGCTCCGCAAACTACTTTCAGGCAAAGGGTTGGCGCCGACTGAAGGACCTTGTCTGCCTGACTGAGGGACTTGAACGGAACCCGAGGGCTGGGCTTCGCGCGACCCGACAAAGATCCTTCGGTCGCGCGCAAGCGTCTGTGGTTATGAAAGTTACGGGCGTGCGCTCCCTCAGGATGACAGTGTGCCTCCGGTGGGAGCCGGTAAGGTTTAGCAACACCCTCTGAGGGAGGCGCCGCGCCCAACCCTCTGCCGCGCACCATGCGCGACCCCGTGTCCTGTGCGTCGGCCGTCGTGGGTCACACCGGGCTTCCCTGGGGACCTCGGGAACGGCGATCGGATGGAAGCGCGGCAGAGGGCCATCCGCGTTTTTTCTGGCAACCCCTTTCTCGCCGCAGCGCCCCGCAACCCACCATTCCGGCTTCACCCGATGCGCGATCCCGCGAACCGTCTTCTCGCGCAAGCCCGGCGGGAACGCCCCCGGCCTTCTCGCGGGCCCGGGCTTCGCGAGATCGCGCATCAGGTGTTCGTGGAGGCCGGCTCCCGTGCGCTTGCGGCGGGACGTCGCGCTGGGCCGGGGACGAGGATGGCGGGATAGGTATCTCCCAGAAAACGCGGATGGCCCCCTGCCGCGCATCCATCCCTCTGCCGTTCCCGACGCCTCCACACACGTGTGGAGCAACCCCCCGCCTGCCGATGTGCCCGGACCCCGTTCCACTGCATCGCGGGTTATCCCGCCCCTTGCAGGGCGTTACCCGCAGGCTGCAACCAGATCCGCGAGAACCATTCTTAAACACTCTCTCAGGAAATCAACGCCGGGGCAAAGGGTTCAGGGACCCGCCGCGCAGCATCCGGCGGAACGACGTAGTCAGGGTGCCGACCGAAGGATCTCGCCGGCATCGCGAGGGGCCCGCCTCGACCCATCACCCCGCACCGGCGAGCGCCGGCGCATCCGCGGGCGCCTCCACCCGGATGCGGATGAGGCCGCGGGCGCGCTCGGCGGCCGCGCGGGCAGCTTCCGGGACATCCGCGCAGGCGACCACGTGGCCGATGCGGTCGCGAAAGTCGCCCTCGATCGCAAGCTCGTCGCCCGCGCGGCGGTACATCGCCACGTCCACCACGTGGGGCAGCTCCCGCGCCTCGCTCCGCCCCTCCACCGCCGCAAGCGTTCCCGCGCGGGAAGCGAAGAGAAAGCGGATGGACGCGTGCCGGTGGCGGACGGCCTCCACCTCCGGCGGGCGGCCCACGACCAGGCGCAGCGTTTCGCGGATGAGGTCGATGCCCTGCGCGTGGCGCACCAGCTCGGGGATGAAGCCGCCGGCCAGCCGCGGGTTCACCTCCATGGGATACGCGCGGCCGCCGTGCATGCGCAGCTCCCAGTGCAGCGGCCCCCACCCCAGCCCCAGCAGCTCCGTGCCCCGCGTCACGCTGTCCGTCAGCGCCTTCGCCACGTCGTCCGGAACCGCCGCGGGGTAGTCGTGCCCCGTCTCCACGAAGAACGGGGGCCGCCCCAGGTGCTTGCGGGTGATGCCGATCACCCGCCCCGAAAAGACTTCCACCGAAAACTCGTCGCCCGCCACCAGCTGCTCCACCAGCGCCGGCCCGCCCGCCGCGAAGAGGCCGGCGGCGTGATCCCGCACCTGGTCCGCGTCGGCGCAGGCGCGCACGCCCACGCTGCCGCTGCCGTCCACCGGCTTCATCACCACGGGAAAGCCGATCTCCCCCGCCGCGGCGACGGCCTGCTCCGGCGAGGAGACGACGCGGAACGCCGGCGTGGGCACCCCGCCCGCGGCCAGCACGCGGCGCTGGTGCGACTTGTCGCGCGCGGCGCGCACCGCCGCCGCGTCGGGCCCCGCAAGCCCCAGGCGGGCGGCCAGGGCGGCGGCCGTGGCGATGAAGTACTCGGAGCTGGAGGTGATCCCCGCCACGCCGGCCCCGCCGCCGAAGCGGTCGTGCACCAGCGCGTGCAGCGCGTCCTCGTCCACCACGGGAACGCGGATCACCTCCGGTGCGCCCTCCTCGCGCAGATACGCGTACTTCTCCGGCCGCGCGGTCACCAGCACGGGGACGAAGCCCATGCCGCGCGGCGCGTGGACGAAGAGGCGCCCCGTGCCGCTGGTATTGCTTTCGATGAACAGCACCGAGCGCCGGCCGTCGTCGCGGCTCATCGCAGCGCCAGCTCCAGGGTGTCGGCGGAGGCCATCACCTCCGCGTGCTCGCGGCGGCCCCAGCGGTAGAACGCCCAGGCGTCGTCGCCGTCGTGCGGGTGGTCCCACTCCACCGGCTCCGCGTCCGTCCCGTCCAGCGCCACGCCCTGCTCCGCCAGCCAGGCGTCGTCGTAGACGGTGTCCTGGTAGCGGTAGCCCTCGTCCGGCAGCACCACGGCCGCCAGCCCGTCGGGGTTCTCGCGCGCCCAGCGCTCCGCGACCAGGTACGCCGCGCCGCTGGTGGGGCCCATGTACAGCGCGTGCTCGCGGTGCAGCCGGCGCGTGGCGCGGAACGCCTCGGCCGCGCCCACCCAGTGCACCCACTCGAAGGCGGTGTGATCCACGTTCCGCGGCATCAGGCTGTTCCCCAGCCCGCGCAGCAGCCGCCCGCTCCCCGCGTCGCTCTGCCCGAAGATCACGCTGCGATGCGTATCCACCCCGATCACGTTCAGCTCCGGAGACATCAGGCGCAGGTACGACGAGATGCCGCAGACGGACCCGCCGGAGCCCACCGAGCCCACCAGGCAGTCGATGGGGCCGGCCGCGTTCGCCAGCTGCTCGGCGCAGGGGGCGTAGCTGGCCGGGTTGTGCGGGTTGTTGTACTGGCGCGGGCAGAAGCTGCCGGGGTTCTCTTCCAGGATGCGCTCCAGCACCGCCAGCCGCGCCTGTTGAAAGCCGCCCGTGGCCCCCGCCCGCCGCACGATGTGCACGGTGGCGCCCAGGTCCTCCAGCCGGCGGCGCAGCGGCGGCTCGATGGCGGGGTCGCTCACCAGGGTGAGCGGGTGCCCGCCCAGCCGCGCCACCATGGCCAGCGCCAGGCCGAAGGTGCCGCTGGTGGTCTCCGCGATCAGCCCGCCGGGGCGCAGCTCGCCCTCTTCCAGCGCCTTGCGGATGATGAAGCGCGCCGGCAGCAGCTTCATCAGCGTGAACGACAGGCCGATGAGGTTGGGGCGCAGCCGCACCATGCGGGGAAGCGCGATGGCGTCCACGAAGCTGGCGTTGATCAGGGTACCGCTCACGAGACAGGCTCCGGTTTCGGTTGCAGGTCGGTGGAGAACTCCCAGCTGTGCCGCACGCCCAGGTGCCGCAGCCCCCGCCGCGCGTGGGCCATGCGGCCGGCGGGATCGTCGGCGGGGTGAAAGAGAAAGCCGGCCACGGTGCCGCTGTGCGCCACCTGCGTGCCCACCGCCCCCACCTCGCGCGCCAGGCGCAGCAGCCGCGGCATGTCGCGCTTGGGGCGGTGCCGCTGGGTGATCACGGTGCTCGCCGTGGCCACGCGGCCCAGCAGCGCGGCGTCGTGCCGCTCCACCGCCCGGCGCAGCAGCCCCAGCAGCGGCTGGAACGCCTCCGTCTCCCACGCCGAGTAGGGGATGGGGGGAAGGGACAGCGTCTCCACCCCGCGGTCCATCTCGGTGTTGAAGCCCAGCACGCGGACCGCGGGAAGCGGGCCGCCCAGGTCCAGCAGCCTGCAGCCGCGCCGCTGCGCGAACAGCACCGCGCGCTCCGGACCGTACATCAGCGAGTCGCTGGCCGTCTCGGCCGCGACGGAGATCCGCGCGATCCACTCCGGCTGCAGCACCGTGTCGAACGCGTCGGCCACGGCGCGGATGGTGGACAGCACGTCGGTGGTGGACGAGCCGCACCCCCACCGCAGGGGCACGTTCCCCTCGATGCGGAGGGAGCCGCCCCACCCCGTGCGCCCCAGCGCGTCCAGCGTGAGGCGCGCCGCCGTCCGGGCGCGCCCCCGGTCCGCCGGCTCCACCGTCAGCGGGCCCGAGCGCAGGGGGCGGAACCGCGCGCGCGTGCCGAACAGGCCGCACGGCAGCGTGACCAGCCCGTGCTCCAGCGCGCCGTCGGCGGAGTAGAAGAGCCCCTGCACGATCTCGCCGTGGTGCGCCTGCACGGCCCCCACGCCGGTCCGGAAGGGCGCGTCCGCCGGCGGGAACAGCGCCACGGCGGGCGTGGTGCGCGCGCGCGGGACCACGGCCCCGCGCACGGGAGCAAGCATCGCCGCGGGCGTCACGGGGTCCGCCCGCCGCGGGGCGCCGCGGCGTCCTCGCCGTCGTCGCCGACCACGCCCGCGCCGCACCACTCCATCACGCTCATGGCGCTGAACATCTTGTGCTGCGCCTGCACCCAGGCCAGGCTCTGCGGCCCGTCCAGCACCGCGTCGTCCACGTCCTCGCCGCGGACGGCGGGCAGGTCGTGCATGAACACGGTGCCGCGCGGCTTCGACACCCGCTCCATCAGCGACGGCGTAACCCGGAAGGGACGGAAGTGCGTCTTCCACGCCGGGTCCGCCTTCTCCACGCCCATCTCCTGCCAGCGGCTGGTGTAGACCACGTCCACGCCGCGCGGCGCGGCCTGGACGTCGTCCACCTCCTCGATCGTCGCGCCGTGGCGGGCCGCCAGCTCCCGCGCGGCGGCCAGCTTGGACGCGTCCAGCCCGTACCCCGCCGGCGTGGCCAGCGTGAGCCGCGTGCCGGGGATGCGCGCCATGGCCAGCGCCAGCGCCGCCGCGGACCGGTTCCCCTCGCCGCAGTACAGCACGTCCAGCCCCTCCAGCCGGCCAAAGTGCTCCAGCAGGGTCGTCAGGTCCGTCAGCGCCTGCGTGGGGTGCTCGTCCGAGCTGAGCGCGTTGACCACGGACATCGCGGGATGCGCGGCGAAGGTGCGCATCTCCTCCACGCTCTCGTTGGTCCGCATCACCAGCACGTCCAGGTAGCCGGCCAGCGTCCGCGCCGTGTCCTCGAGGGTCTCGCCGGTGGTGGTCTGCAGCTCGTTGGGGCCGAAGTACACGGTGGTGGCGCCCAGCCGCCCCGCGCCCACCATGAAGCCGGTGCGGGTGCGCGTGGACGTCTTGCGGAAGTACACGCCGACGGTCCGTCCGCGCAGCGTGCGGGGATCGGAGGGCGCGTGCTTGATGCGCAGGGCCCGGCGGCACAGGTACAGCACCTCGTCGGCCGACAGGTCCAGGATGGACAGCAGGTGCCGGGTGGGCACCGTGGGCGCCCTGCCGCTCACGACGGCGGGGATCCGCAGGCGCTCGGGGGTCAGGATGGCGGTCTGGGTCATTTTCGCTCGGCGGTTCGCGGCGTGGTTATCGTCGGCCGTCCCGTCTCGTCCGGGCCGGCGGTGGCTTGGCGATGCATTGGATTCAGGGAGCGCGGGGGATGCGGATGAAACCGCCGCGAACGGGACGGCGCGCTCGAACGGCAGGTTCGCGCCGCGCTGTCCGCGCGGGCGCCGCCGGGGCCGTCGCGGCGCCCGTCACGCGGCCCCCGCCGGCAGGGCCGCGTCCTGGTATCCGCGCGCCTGCATCCCGTAGAGCTCGGCGTACAGCCCGCCGCGCAGCAGCAGCTGCTCGTGGCTCCCCAGCTCCGCCACGCCGCCGCCGTCGATTACCAGGATCAGATCGGCCGCGCGGACGGTGGAGAAGCGGTGCGACACCAGCACCGTCACCGCGCCGCGCGACGTGCCGGAGCGCGCCTCCTCGGCGTACCGCTCGAAGAGCGCGTGCTCGGCCAGCGCGTCCAGCGACGCCGTGGGCTCGTCGAAGAAGACCACCAGCGGGTCCTGGCGCATGAGCGCCCGGCCCAGGGCCAGCCGCTGCCACTGGCCGGTGGACAGCTCCACCCCGCCCTCCCAGCGGGCGCCCAGCTGCGTGTCGAGCCCGTCCGGCAGCGCCTGGAGCACGCCCGCCGCCCCGGCGCGCTCCAGCGCGGCCTCGACGGCGCCCGGCGCGTCCGTCCGCGCGAGGTCGCCCAGCCCCACCGTTTCGCGCGCGGTGAGCTCGAAGCGGGCAAAGTCCTGGAACGCCGCGGAGAGCCGCGTGCGCCAGGCGCCGACCTCGATCTCCGCCAGGTCCACCCCGTCCACCAGGATGCGCCCCTCGGTGGGCTCGTACATCCGGGCCAGGAGCTTGACCAGCGTGGTCTTCCCCGCCCCGTTCTCGCCCACGATGGCCACGACGGCCCCCGCGGGGATGTGCAGCGACAGGTCCCGGATCGCCCAGCGGTCCGTCCCCGGGTAGCGGAAGGAGACGCCCTCGAAGACGATCCCCTCCACCAGCCGGGCGGGCGCGGGGCGGCTTCCCCCCCGGGCGCGGCCCATCTGCGCCGCGTAGTCCCGCAGCCAGAGCATCCGTCCGGCCGCGCGCAGCGACTCGCCCAGCCCCGACAGGTTGCGGACGGGCGCCAGCACGCTCCCCCGGACCTGCTGGGCCAGGTAGACGGCCATCACCACCTCGCCGGGGGTGACCTGGCCCCGGCTGGCCCGCCCCAGCATCAGCGCCACGGCGCCGGCGAAGCCGGCGGCGAACACCAGATCGCCCGCGCAGCTCAGCAGGGTGGCCCGGTGCTCGGCGGCCAGCATGAAGGCGCGCGACTCGCGCCACGCCTCGCGGAACCGGCCCAGGATCTCGCGCTCCAGGCCGAAGACGCGCATCTCCATCCCGGCGTTCCGGTCCACGGTGAGCGCCTGGAGGTGGCGCGCCCGGCGGGCCGGCGCGCCGGAGCGCTCCTCCGCCGCGCGCAGCCACCGCTGCTGCAGGGCGGCGATGGGGAGCGCGGGAAGGGCGAAGGGCACCAGCAGCAGGAGCCACGGGCTCACCCAGGCCAGCGCGGCCAGCATCCCCACCCCGGCCACGACCGAGTTGGCGGTGTTCACCAGGGCGTTCAGGGAGCCGCCCAGCGCGCCCTGCCCCTGCCGAAGGAGCTCCAGGCGGTCCTGGTAGTCGGCGCGCTCGTGGTGCTCCAGGCCGGGAAGCCCGGCCGCCAGCGCCGCGACCTCGCGGTCCAGCGCGAACCCCACCTCCTCGCTCAGCCGCACCCGGATCCAGCTCCCCGTCCACAGGCCGATGAACCACAGGACCCGGGTGGCGGTGATCCCCGCGGTGCCCAGGGCCAGCAGGCGCAGGTCGTGCCGCAGGGCGCCGTCCGTCATCAGCTTGAGAAAGGCGGCGAAGAGCGGAAAGCGCAGGTAGCCCACCGGCTCCAGGAGAAGCCCGGCGGAGCGCCAGGGATCCGTTCGCCACGCGGTCCCCACCAGCAGCCGGATGGCCCGCAGGTTCTCACGCATGCGCCACCTCCTCGCGCCCGGCGGCAAAGCGCCCGGCCTGCAGCGCGAACATGCGGGCGTAGGCGCCCCCGGCCCGCGTCAGCGATTCGTGCGTTCCGTCCTCCACCACCCGTCCCCCCTCCACCACGACGATGCGGTCCACGTGGCGCACGCTGGAAAGGCGGTGGGTGACCAGGATGGTGGTGACCCCCCGCGTAAGCTCCAGGAAGCGCCGGAACAGGTCGGCCTCGGCGCGGACGTCCAGCGCGGCCGTCGGCTCGTCCAGGATGAGCAGGCCGGCGCCGCCGCGGATGGCGGCCAGGGCCCGCGCCAGGGCGATGCGCTGCCACTGGCCGCCGGACAGGTCGGCCCCGCCCTCGAACTCGCGCGAAAGCACGGTCTCCCACCCCGCGGGGAGCGCCTGCAGGAGGTCGCCGCCGCCCGCGTCGCGCAGGGCGGCGTCAAGCGCCGCCTCGTCGCGCAGCAGGGCCAGGTTCCCGAAGCCCACGTTCTCGCGCAGGGGCAGCTTGTAGCGCACGAAATCCTGGAAGATGACCCCGATGCGCGACCGCGCCTGCAGCGGCGAGTGGACGCCGTCGTAGCGGATCTGCCCGCCGTCGGGCTCGTACAGCCCGCACAGCAGCTTGATGAGCGTGCTCTTCCCCGCCCCGTTCTCGCCCACGATGGCAAGCGACTGGCCGGCCGGCACCTCGAGCGTGAGCCCGTCCAGGACGGGGCGCGTGCGCCCGCGGTAGGTGAACCGCACGCCGTCCAGGCGAACGGCGAGCTTCCCCGGCCGCGGCGCCGGCCCGGCCGGTTCGGCAGAGGCCGCCACCGGCGCCCCGGCGCGCAGCCCGGCCACGCGCTCGGCGACGGCCAGCGACTGCGCCAGCCACCACTGCGGGTCGCCGATCAGCCCCAGGTCGCTGGTGGCCAGCACCGCCTGCACGAACACCAGCAGCGCGGGCACGCCCACCTGGCCCCGGCTTGCCGCCACGCCCAGGACGCCCAGCACCGCGGCGTGCGAAAGGGCCAGCGCCAGCACGGCGGCCCCGTTCAGGGCCCGGTTGGCCCGCCGGTTCCGCCACAGGGCGCCCAGCGCCTCCAGCCACGCGTCCCCGTACTTTCCCACCGCCCAGTCGCCCAGCCCGAAGACCCGGACCTCCTTGGCGGCGGGCGCGTCGAGGGCCAGCGACCGCAGGTACCCGGTGCGCCGCATCCGCGCGGCGCCGTCGCCCATGTCGACGGTGACGCCCTTTTCGGTGGTCTTGAGGTACACCCGGTTGGTCAGGTGCCAGGCCGCGGCCAGCGCCAGCGGGGCCCACCAGTGAAAGCCCAGCAGCACCGCGAAGGCGCCCGCGCCCCGCAGCCGCGTGACGGCCAGGGTGGCCAGCTCCGAGCAGGTGCGCCGCAGCACGCCGCGCTGCTCGGCGTCGTGCACCGCCTGCAGCCGGTCGGCGAGCGCCGGGTCCTCCAGCGGCGCCAGCCCGGGCGACCCCAGCGTGACCCCCGCCACGGCGCAGTGCACCTCCATGGCGTACGCGGCGTCGAGCACGCGGCATAGCTGCCCCAGGAGGGTGCTGGCCAGCGACAGCAGGGCCAGCGCCGCGGCCACCCCGGCCAGCGCCAGGAAGGCGGGCGTCGCGCCGGGCCCGGCGTCCACCGCGCCCGGGATGGCGGCGGCGAGCACCCCGGTGAGCAGGATGATGGCCGTGGGCAGGAGCCCCGTGGCCAGCACCAGGATCCCCAGCAGCGCGACCCGCCACCGGCCCGCCGTCCACAGCAGGCGCAGCAGCGCGCGC
>DASTVC010000083.1:0-5625 GCA_035759295.1 Longimicrobium sp.
AGCTGCCCGAGTACATGGTGCCCTCGGCCTTCGTGGCACTCGACACCCTGCCCCTCACCGCGCACGGCAAGGTGGACCGGGCGGCCCTGCCCGCGCCGGACGGCGGGCACGGCTCCAGCCAGGGCTTCGTCGCGCCGCGCACGCCCACGGAGGTGGCCCTGGCCGACGTGTGGGCGGGGCTGATGAAGGTGGATCGGGTCGGCGCGGACGACGACTTCTTCGCGCTGGGCGGCCATTCACTGCTGGCAACGAAGCTGGTCGCACGGGTGCGCGATGCGCTCGCGGTGGAGCTGCCGCTGCGCACGCTGTTCGAGGCGCCCACGCTGGGCGCCATGGCGGCCGCCGTCGACCGGCTGCTGCGCGCGGACGCCGTCGCCGCCGCGCCGCCCATCGTCCGCCGCCCGCACGACGGGACGGCGCCCGCGTCGTTCGCGCAGGAGCGGCTCTGGTTCGTGGACAAGATGGACGGCGGCGGGGCCGTCTACCACATCCCCAGCGCCCAGCACCTGGCCGGTCCGGTGGATCCGGAGGCCATGCGCCGCGCCGTGGAAGAGGTGGTTCGCCGCCACGAGACGCTGCGCACCGCGCTGCCGGAGGTGGATGGCATCCCCGTGCAGCGCATCTCGCCGCCAGGGCGCGTGGAGGTGCCGTTCATCGACCTCTCGTCGCTGCCGGAAGAGGAGCGCCACGAGGAGGCCGGGCGGCTGGCGGAGCAGAGCGCCAACGAGCCGTTCGACCTGGAGGCCGGCCCCCTCTTCCGCGCCTCGCTGGTCAAGCTGGCGGACGAGGAGCACCTGCTGCTGGTGAACCTGCATCACGCCATCGGCGACGGCTGGTCCATCCGTGTGCTGCTGGGCGAGATCGCCACGCTGCACGCCGCCTATCGCCGCGGCGAGGATTCGCCGCTGGCTCCGCTCCCCGTGCAGTACGCGGACTACGCGGCGTGGCAGCGCGAGTGGCTTTCGGGCCCCGTGCTCGACGCGCAGCTGGCGTACTGGCGCGGCGCGCTTTCCGGCGCGCACCCCATGCTCGCGCTGCCCACGGACCGCGCACGCCCGGAGGTGCAGGGACACCGCGGCGCGAGCGAATCCATCTGGATCGCGCCGGAGGATGCAGCGCGCCTGGCGGAGCTGGCCCGCCGCGAGGGATCGACGCTGTTCATGGTGCTGCTCGCCGCGCTGGACGTGGTGCTGGCGCGGTGGAGCGGGCAGCAGGACGTGGTGATCGGCACGCCCGTCGCGGGGCGCACGCGCTCGGAGCTGGAGGGGCTGATCGGCCTCTTCCTCAACTCCCTCGCCTTGCGGACGGATCTCTCCGGCGACCCCTCCTTCCGCGCGCTCCTGGGCCGCGTGCGGCAGGCCACGCTGGACGCGTACGCGCACCAGGACCTGCCCTTCGAGCGCATCCTCGAGGATCTGAAGCCCGAGCGCAGCCTGGGGCACACCCCCGTCTTCCAGGTGATGCTCAACCTCCTCAACTACGGCGACGGTGGATCGGCCGCGCCGGCGGAGGGGGAGATGACGTCGCTGGGCGCGGGCGCGCAGCTGGCCAGCAAGTTCGACCTGACGCTCTACGCGGGCGAGGCGGCGGAAGGCATCGCGCTGCACGCCGTGTACGACGCGGACCTGTTCGACGCCGCGCGGATGCGGTCGATGCTGGCGCAGGTGGCCGGCGTTCTGCGCCAGGCCGCCGACGACGCCGACCGCCCCGCCGCCGCGCTCTCGCTGGTGACGGACGAGGACCGCGCGCTTGTGGACAACGCCGCCTCCCCCGTCGTCGTGCGCACCCGCGCGGGCGAGGCGGCCGGCATCGGCGAGCTGGGCGAGGTGTGGATGCGCGGCCCGGACGGCACGCTGCGCCCCATGGGCGGCGCCGGCCGCTACCGCCCCGACGGCTCCGTGGAGCTGGCGACGGCGGCGCCCCCCGCCGCGACCGTGGCACCCGCGCCCGCGCCTGCCGAAGCGGCTCCCCTCTCTCCGCGCGAAACGAGTGAGGAGGCGCCGAGCGCGCCGCAGTCGCAGACGGAGCGCGCCGTCGCCGACATCTGGGCAGAGGTGCTGGGGGTGGATGTGGACGGCATTGCGCCGGACGCGGACTTCTTTGCGCTGGGCGGGCACTCGCTGCGCGCCACGCAGGTGCTGTCGCGCATCCGCGCGCGGCTGGGCGTCAAGCTCCCCATCCGCGTCTTCTTCACCACGCCCACCGTCGCCGCGCTGGCCACCGCCATCGACGCGCAGGCGCCGTCCGCATCCCCCGAACCCGCCGTATCGACCGCGACCGCCGGATCGACCGGAGCCGCCGGATCGACCCGGACCGCCCTGTCCACCGAAATGGTCGTCCCCGCGCCGAACCCGGTGGCGCGCGAACTGACGCACTCACGCACTCTCGCACTTTCGCACTATCCCGCGGGCGTCTACCCGCTCTCCTTCGCCCAGCAGCGCCTGTGGCTGCTCGGCCAGCTGGGCGTGAACACGGCGTACAACCTGGCCTCCGCGCTGCGGATGAAGGGCGCGCTGGACGACTGGGCGCTGGAGCGCGCGCTCGACGAGCTGGTGCGCCGCCACCAGGTGCTGCGCACGCGCATCGAGGAGCGCGACGGCGAGCCGGTGCAGGTGGTGGGCCCCCCGCGCCCCCTGCGCCTGCGCGCCGAGGACGTGCGCCCCGAGGACGGCCAGTCGGTGGACGACGCGCTGCGGCGAAAGGCGGAAGAAGAGGCGGTGCGGCCGTTCGCGGCGGAGGGGCCGTTCCTGCGCGTGCGCCTGCTGCGCGCGGCGGACGACGACCACGTGCTGCTGTGGACCATCCACCACCTGATGGCGGACGGCTGGTCGCTGGGCATCTTTCGGGACGAGCTGCTGACCCTGTACCACGCGTTCGTCACCGATACGGAGCCGGGGCTGGCGCCGCTGGAGGTGCAGTACGGCGAGCACGCGCTGCGGCAGCGCCAGGAGCTGAGCGGCGGCGTGCTGGACGAGCTGGTGGGGTGGTGGAAGGAGCGGCTGGCGGGGGCGCCCGCGCTGCTGGAGATGCCGACGGACCGGCCGCGCCCCGCCGAGCGCAGCGGCGCCGGCAGGTCGTTCCGGTTCAGCCTGGGAGAGGATGCGGCGGAGCGCGTGGCGCGGGTGGCCCGGGAGCGGGGCGCCACGCCGTTCATGGTGCTGCTGGCCGCGTACCAGGCGCTGCTGGCGCGCTGGAGCGGGCAGGACGACGTGGTGGTGGGCACGCCCATCGCCAACCGCACGCGGCCGGAGCTGGAGCCGGTGATCGGCTTTTTCGCCAACACCCTCGCCATCCGCGGCGACCTGGGCGGCGCGCCCACCTTCGACGCGCTGCTGGCGCGCGTCAAGGAGGCCACGCTGGGTGCGTACGAGCACCAGGACGTGCCCTTCGAGCGGCTGGTGGAGGAGCTGAACCCGGAGCGCTCGCGCAGCCACTCGCCGGTGTTCCAGGTGATGTTCGCGCTGCAGAACGGGCCCGGGGCGGTGGCGGAGGCCGGCGGCGAGGTGGACGGCCTGGCGCTCTCCTCCCTGGGGCGCGCCACCGAGACCACGCAGACCGACATCTCCCTGGCCGTGTACGACACCGGCGAGGGGCTGGTGGGGCGGATGGACTACGCCACGGACCTGTGGGACGTGGCGACCATGGAGCGCTTCGCCGGGGGGCTCATCCGGCTGCTGGACGCCGCGCTGGCCGATCCCGCGCGCCCCGTGGCCACGCTGCCGATCCTGGGGGACGACGAGCGCGCGCGGCTGCTGCGGGACTTTGCCGGCCCCGCCGCGGACTACCCGGACGTGCCGCTGCACGCGCTGTTCGAGGCGCAGGCGGAGCGTACGCCGCACGCCGTGGCCCTCGTCTTCGGGGCCGCGCGGATGACGTACGCGGAGCTGGACGCGCGCGCCAACCAGCTGGCCCACCTGCTGCGCGCCCGCGGCATCGGCGCGGAGCGTACGGTGGCGGTGCTGATGGAGCGGTCGATGGAGATGGTGGTCGCGCTCTACGCCATCCTCAAGGCCGGCGCCGCGTACGTTCCGGTGGATCCGGAGTATCCGGCGGACCGCGTGTCGTACATGCTGCAGGATTCCGCCGCCGCCCTGGTGCTGACGCAGGAGCGGTGGATGGATACGGTCCCGGCGGATGCGGACGCCCTCGCGCTGGACGCGCCCGGCGTGCTGGACGGCCAGCCGGACCATCGGCCGGAACCGATCGAATCGACGGACCGGCTGGCGTACGTCATCTACACTTCCGGATCCACCGGCCGGCCCAAGGGCGCCATGAACGCGCACCGCGGCGTCGTAAACCGCATCCTGTGGATGCAGGACGCCTTCGGCCTGGGGGCGGAGGATGCGGTGCTGCAGAAGACGCCGTTCAGCTTCGACGTCTCCGTCTGGGAGTTCTTCTGGCCGCTGGCCGTAGGTGCGCGGCTGGTGATCGCCGCGCCCGGCGCACACCGCGATCCGGCCGCGCTCACCGAGCTGATCGGCCGCGAGCGCATCACCACCATCCACTTCGTCCCCTCCATGCTGCGCGCGTGGTTGGACGGCGGCGACGCGGCCCGCTGCACCTCGCTGCGGAAGGTGATGAGCAGCGGCGAGGCGCTGCCGGCGGACATCGTGGAGCGCTTCTTCGAGGCGCTTCCATCCACCGAGCTGCACAACCTGTACGGCCCCACCGAGGCCGCCGTGGACGTGACGCACTGGCCGTGCACGCCGCGCCCCGCGCACGGCGTGGTGCCCATCGGCGCGCCGGTGGCCAACACACGGATGTACGTGCTGGACGGCCGCGGCGAGCCCTGCCCGGTCGGCGTTCCGGGTGAGCTGTGGATCGCGGGCGTGCAGGTGGGCCGCGGCTACTGGCGCCGCGCGGGGCTGACGGCGGAGCGCTTTCTCCCCGACCCGTTCGCGGCGGATGCGGGCGCGCGGATGTACCGCACCGGCGACCGCGCCCGCTGGCTGCCGGACGGCACACTCGAATACCTCGGACGCACCGACTTCCAGGTAAAGGTGCGCGGCTTCCGCATCGAGCCGGGAGAGATCGAGGCCGCGCTCAAGCAGCATCCTGCGATCGCGGACGCCGTCGTCGTAGCGCTGGGCGAGGACCGTGATGCGCGCCTGGTCGCCTACCTCACCGCGCGGGAGGGTGCGGCGGTCCCGGTGGATGCGGAGCTGCGCGAGCGGCTGGCGGCGTCCATGCCGGAGTACATGATTCCCTCCGTGTTCGTCCCGCTGGACGAGATTCCGCTGACGCCGAGCGGCAAGGTGGACCGCCGCGCCCTTCCCGCGCCGGACTTCGCGGCGGAGACGGAAGGGTACGTCGCGCCGCGCACGCCCACGGAGGAGATCGTCGCCGGCATCTGGGCGGAGCTGTTGAGGATCGATCGCGTGGGCGCGCGGGACGGGTTCTTCGCGCTGGGGGGGCACTCGCTGCTGGGCACGCGGGTGATCTCGCACCTCCGCGAGCGGCTGGGCGCCGAGGTCCCGCTTGCCGCGCTGTTCGACGCGCCGCGGCTGGACCACTTCGCCGCCCGCGTGGACGACGTGGTGCGCGCCGGGGCGGGCGTCATCCTTCCGCCCATGCGCCAAACGTAGGCCGACACCGCGCCGCTCTCCTTTGCCCAGGAGCGGCTTT
>DASTVC010000084.1:0-11639 GCA_035759295.1 Longimicrobium sp.
TCGCGGCGCCGTGCCAGGCGCGCGCCGGCGATGCGGCGGAAGCCGGCGTCTGCGTAGCGTACCTCGGCGAGCGGCCGGTCCGGCGCCAGCCGGCGCAGCGCATCGGCAAGCGCCGCCTCGTCGCGCACCAGCGCGTCGTACTCCACCTCTACCGCCGGCACCGCGTCCAGCGCGGCCTCCGCCTCCATCAGCCCGCGCAGCAGCGCCGTCTCCAGCGGCTCCCCCGGCCGCTCCTGGCGCCCGCGGGCGGGATAGAACCATCCCCGCTGCAGCATCGACAGCGCCACGTCCGCCAGCGGCCGGCGGATGCGCAGCACGGCCACGCCGCGGGGCGCGGCCGTGAGCCACCGCGACACCACGAACGGCTGTACCACGTCCTTGTACGCGAACCCCGCCGGCTGCACCAGCTGGTCCAGAAAGTCGCACAGCTGCCCGGCGGCGCCGTCCGGCCCGGGGCGGATGTACTTCTTCCCCTCGTCATGCCCGGGGCCGCCGTGCAGGACGAACCGGTCGCTGTTCAGCACCTCCCCGTCCGACGTCCACGCCGGCTCGGCCAGCCCCAGCGCCGTGCGCGCCACCTGGTACGTGTGGCTGGAGAGCGAGCGGGGGAGGGAGATGACGAAGAGCGACGGCGGGGCCGTCCGCGAGACCACCGGCCGCGCGCTCATGCGGCCCACCGCGCGGCGCGCTCCGCGGTGGGGGCGACCAGGGGCAGCACGCGCGCCAGCTCCTCGGCGTTGCGCCGCCACTTGTCCGGCTTCGGCGGCTCCAGGATGCTGCGCGAGGGCGGCAGGGGCGCGCGCACGGGCCGGTCCCACGCCACGCCCATCCAGGCGCAGAGGCGCTCCGCCTCTTCCTGGGGCGCCTCTACCAGACGCGCGTAGCGGGCCACGCACCTCCGCTCCGGGGGCAGCGCCTCCAGGTCGTCCAGCAGGTGCGCCGTAGCCGACTCCCACTGCCGCGCCACGACCTCCGCCAGCTCCTTTCCCGCGAGCTCGCGCCACCCGGGAACCAGGAGCATGGACCAGCGGGGCCCCGGCCACCCCGGCAGCTCGGGATAGGTGACGAAGCGGGGAGACCGCCACGCGTCGAGCATGCTCGACACCGTCTCGCGCGGCTCGCGGTACAGGTAGATGAAGCGGGCGTCGGGGAACGCGGCGGCAAAGAAGCCCACGCGCAGGCAGTTGCGCGGCGTCTTCTCCAGGAAGCGCAGCCCGGATGCCCCCGGGGGCGGAGGCTTGCCGTCGCGGTCCGACAGGCGCGCGCGGAACCCCTCCACCAGGGGTCGCACGGTGGATTCGCGGGCGTCGGCGGCCGTCAGGCGGTTGGACTCCCAGCCGCGCGCCCGCGCCTGCAGCGGCTCCACGGCCTCGATCACCACGTGGCTCTCCCCGCCGATGGTCCAGACGTCGCGCGCGGTGGAAAGCAGGCTGTAGAGCAGGGTCGTCCCGGAGCGCGGCGGCGCGATGATGAACACGGGACGATCGAAGAGGGGCCGGGCGTCGGTCTGCATGGAAGGCGTGGGCTGGGGTGGGGTCGCGGGAGCCGTGCGCTCCCACGGAGTCGGCGCGGGGGTGGGGCACCGCCGCGGGTCCAGCGGTGCCCGCCCGGCCGCGGTGGCTAGACCGGCACTCCCAGGCAGATCAGGTAGTTGACGTACGCGTTCACCGGCCGCGTCTCGTTCGTGTTGCTGGAGGGCCCGACTCCCAGGTTCACGGTGTTCGTGGCCGGGTTGGTCTCGATGTAGCCGCCCAGGATGTTGGCCATGTTGTACCCGAAGTGGGCGTCCGCGCCGCTGGGCGAGGTGCTGAACTGCATGCCGAAGCTCGTCGACAGGGGCGGCACCTCCACGCCGTACCACTGCAGCGAGCCCACGTTGTCCCCCGAGTTGCCGGAGGAGCCGCTGGGCCCCGGCGCGTACCGGTTGTCGCGGTCGGGGTCCACGCCGGACCCGTTGGCCACCCCGCGCAGAAAGTAGCCCTGGTAGTTGGGCAGGTTGAACCACGGGTTGCCGTCGCCGCCGAACGCGGTCCCCACCACCTGGGCCAGGTTTGCGTAGAGGGGGTCGTCACTTCGTACGGCGCTTCCGTCGCAGAACGCCCACCCCGCGGGGACGTCCAGGGCGCTCTTGATCGCGCCTCCGTAGGCGGTGATTACGCCCGGCGGGATGATCCAGGTCGTTGCCATGATCGTGTTCTCCATCGTACGGGTTGCGGCATGAAAGCGCGGTCGCGCTTCCGGGGGGCAATCTGCCCGGCCCCCACGCCCGCTCCCGTATCCCAATCGGCCGCGACCCGCGCCGGACGGGCCTGTCAGTCTTTGCGCCCGCTGCGCGTTCCAGCGCGACTCCGCCAGGCGCGCGCGCCCACGCTCCCGCCGCGGCCGGCCACCCGCTCCCTCCGCACCCTCCAGAATCGATGACCTCTCCCTCGTCCAGACTTGTGCGCGCCGGGCTGACGACCGGCGTGGTGGATGGATTGTTCGCGTGCGTGCTGGGCCTCATCTACTCCTCGAGCGTCACGCGCGTGTGGAAGGGCGTCGCCTCCACGCTCCTGGGCCCGTCCGCCATGGAGGGCGGGATGGGGACCGTGGCGATCGGCGTGCTGATGCACTTCGGCGTGGCCCTCGCCTGGTCGGCCGTGTTCCTGGCGCTCTACATGGCCTTCAGAGGCATCCGGCGGCTGGTGCACTCGCGCGGGGGCGTGCTGGCGGCGGCCGCGGTATTCGGTCCGCTGATCTGGGTGGTGATGTCGCTCGGCGTGATCCCCCTGCTGACCGGGCGGCCGCCGTCCATTACCTACCGCTGGTGGATCCAGCTGGCCGGCCACATCCCCTTCGTGGCGCTGCCGATGATCTGGCAGATCGCGCGCGGCGGGGACCGGGATTGATCCGTTCGCGCGATGGCGGGTGAGGGAAGCCGGAGGCCGCGCCTGCCGCGCCCTTGTGCCGCCGCGGGGCGTGCTGTTTGATTCGCTCGTTCCGCAGGCGCGTCCCATCGGCTTCCACTCCCGCACCTTCCGCGTGATCCTATCCCCCGACCCTGCGTCCGAAGCCGCTTCCATGGCGAACGGCGCGCCCGGCCCTTCGTCCTCCGCCACCACCGTGGCGCAGGACGAATGGCTGTGGGGATGGGATCCCACGCCCGGCATTGTCTCCGTGTGGGCGGAGCCGGATGGGCGCGCCATCGTCTGGCGGCGGATCGTGGAGACGGGCGAGCTGGTGCGCGAGGACGAGCGCTTTCGCCCCTGGCTTCTTCTCGACCGCCTGGACGACCTCCAGCATCTCGGATCCGCGCTCGCGCCGGAAGGGACGGAGGGGGCGGACGTCTGGTATCGGGAGCTGGAGGGTCCGGGCGCGCTGCGCTTCCGGGTCTCCGCCAGCGACGGGGGAAAGCTGGAGGCGACGGTGCTGGAGGGCGCGTCGCGGCGGCTGGGGCAGCGCGTTCCCCACCTGCGCGAGCTGGGCGCGGAGAGCGTCCTCGCGCTGCCGCCGGAGGAGCAGTACCTGGTATCGACCGGGCGGACGTACTTTCGCGGCCTGGCCTTCGACGACCTGCGGCGGCTGCAGTTCGACCTGGAGACCATGGGGCTGGATGCCACGCGCGACCGCATCTTCATGATCGCCGTCCGCGAGCCGTCCGGCGCCACCCAGGTGCTGGAGGCGCACGGCCGGGGCGACGCGGAGGAGGCGGACCTCATCCGGCGGCTGGTGGAGCTGGTCCGCGAGGTGGATCCCGACGTCATCGAGAACCACAACCTGCACGGCTTCGACCTCCCCTTCGTCGCCACGCGCGCCCGGCTGCTGCGCGTTCCCGTGGCGCTGGGGCGGCTGCCGATGGGGCTGCGCGAGCGGGCGGCGCGTAGAGGCACCGTGACGGGGGACGATCCCAGCCGCCGCGTGCGCTTCGTGGCGCCCGGCCGCGAGCTGATCGATACGATGGACGCCGTGCAGCGCTACGACTTCGCCACGCGCGAGCTGCCGGGGCACGGGCTCAAGGCCGTCGCGCGGCACCTGGGCGTGGCGGCGCCGGACCGCGAGTACGTTCCCGGTGCGCAGATCTTCACCATCTACCGCACCGACCCCGAGCGCATCCGCCGCTACGCGGAAGACGACGTGGAGGAAGTGGCCGCCATCTCCCGCCTCCTCGGCGGCGCCGCGTTCGCGCTGGCCCGGATGGCGCCGCGGCGGTACGAGCGGCTGGCGGACGCGGGGCCGGCCACGGGCGTCATCGATCCCCTCCTGGTCCGCGCCTACCTGCGCGCCGGCGCCGCCCTCCCCGCCCACCAGCGCGGCGACGGAACCCCGCACAGCGGCGCGGCGCTGCACCTGTTCGCCACCGGCGTGGCGTGGCGCGTGGTAAAAGCGGATGTGGCCAGCCTGTATCCCTCGCTGATGCGCGCCTTTCGAATCGGCCCCGCGCGCGACCACCTGGGCGCGCTGCTGGCGCTGGTGGACCGGCTGGTGGAGCAGCGGCTGGCCGCCAAGGCGCGCGGCCGCGAGGCGCCCCCCGGCGCCGCGGAGCGCCACACCAACGAGGCGCTCTCCGCGGCGATGAAGCTGGTCGTCAACTCCGCGTACGGCTACCTGGCCGCGGGGGGCGAGCTTACGCGCTTTGCCGACGTGCACGCGGCCAACGAGGTCACGCGCCGCGGCCGCGAGACGCTGGGCTTCATGTGCCGCGAGCTGGCGGCGCGCGGGGTCACGCTGCTGGAGGCGGATACGGACGGCGTGTACTTCGCCGTGCCGGAGAGCTGGACGGAGGAGGACGAGCGGCGGGTGGTGGCGGAGGTCGCGGCGCTGCTGCCGCCGCTGGTGCAGCTGGAGTTCGAGGGCCGCTACGCCGCCATGCTTTCGCACGAGCCCAAGAACTACGCGCTGCTGGGGTACGATGGCGCGCTGATGCTCAAGGGCGTCGCCTTCCGCTCCAGCCGCGCGGAGCCGTACGGCGAGGCCTTCCTCCGCGCCGCTCTGCATCGCCTGTTCGCTGCCGACGTGGCCGGCGTCCGCGACACGTATCTCGCCACCCTCGACGCGCTGCGCCGTCGCGAGATCCCCACCTACGACGTCTCCTCGCGCGTGCGGTTGACGAAGACGCCCGCGAAGTACGCCGAAACGCGCGACACGCGGAAGGAGTTCGCGTACGAGGCGCTGCTGGCCGCCGGGCGCACCTCGTGGCGCGTGGGCGAGCGGGTGCGCGTGTACCGCACCCAATCCGGCGGCGGCGCCGTGGTCCCTTCCGACGAAGCCGACGCCTCCGGCCGCGCCGCCGATCCGCGGGACTACGACGTGGACCACTACGCCCGCGTGCTGCGCGACACCTACGCCGCGCGCCTGGCCCGCGCCCTTACCCCCACCGACTTCGCCGCCGTCTTCGCCGACCCCGACCAGCTCTCCCTCTTCGCCCCGCCGATGGACGCGATACGTCCGATCCTGGATACGCGTCCTGGTGGCCACATCTCGTCGATCCCCGGAACCGGCGTACCGGACTACCCGGCTGATGCGATCGAAGCGGAGCCGGTGGATGACCTCTGATACCGTTTCTACGACTTCCGTGTGCAGTCGTGCACTGAAAACTGAACGCAGAGAGCGCAGAGAGGAATTGAGAGAGCGCAGAGGACTAACGAAGGGTATCCTCTGCGCTCTCTTGTTTGAACCCTGCGCCTCTGCGTTGAATCCTTGCCGATCCTGCACACCGAACTGGCGAATTCGGTATGATCCGGAAGGTTTGATCGGAACGCCGCACCGGATCCATTCGAAGGCTTCGTCCACGCGAACGATCCTTCCTCGTGCGATCACCCCGTCCGAGCGCGCCGATGCAGCCGTCGAACTCGAACGCCGGTTGACAGAACAGCGGCGCGTACAAACGGACAGTGATTGCCTTGCGGGGTTTACGTTTTAGGGTTTTGTTTTTGGGGCCATCGTTCTCCCTCCCGTTCGTCAGTACCCCTCTTCCGCTCCATCTCCATTACAGGTGTCCATGCCGCTTTTCCGCCAGAGCGTTCCGCTCCGCATGCTCGCGGGCGCCGTCCTCGCGCTCGTCGCGTTTCTGGGAATCTCGTTCGCCGCGCGGGCGGACGCCGCCGGCTCGTGGGGGGAGCCGGCCGACGCGTCGCGACTCCTGCCCCGGCCGACGGTGGCATCCTCCGCCGCGCCGGAGAGGCCGCGGACGATGGCGGATGGCGCCGCCGCGAGCGTGCCGCTGGCGGTGCAGGTGGCCGACCTGAACTCCGGCTCGACCATCGAGCGCAGCCAGTGCGTCACGGTGTCCACCGGCGTGCGCTCGGCGTACGAGTGCGGCGACCTGCGCATGGTGCACGCGCTCCCCACCATCCGCACGCGCAACCAGGGGCGGGCGCCCGTGCTGCTCTACAATGCGCAGCACGCGCACCCGAAGCCCACCGTCTACGCGGACGTCACGCTCCCCGCCGGCGCCTCCGCGCCCACCACGGTGCAGGCCGCTGTGGTGATTGGGGGCGTAACCGTGGCCACGGCCAGCTGGCCCGGGGGTGACTGGCAGCCGGGGGTGAGCCGGCGGGTGGCGCTGCAGTGGGACGGGCTGAACACGGCGACGGGGCTGTACGCGTACACCCTGCAGGTCACGGCGTCGTACGGCGGGACGCAGGTGTCCTCCACCCCGGCCACGGACTCGCTGGCGGTGGTGAATCGGCAGGGAAGCTACTTCGGCGCGGGGTGGTGGCTGGCCGGATGGGAGGAGCTGGTGCCGAACGGGGCCGGCTTCCTGTGGGTGGGCGGTGACGGGAGCACCCGCGCCTTCTACCCCGACGGCACCAACCGCTGGACGGCGTGGAACCCCTCCGGCCCGCGGGACGAGCTGGTCAAGTGGATCGACCCCGTCACCGGCGAGGTGCAGTACCGGCGCCTGCTGCGGGGGGGCGGGGCCACGCACTTCAGGGCGAACGGCGTGCATTTCCGCACCGTCGCACGGCTGGAGGGGTTCGCCACCGTGTTTGCCGCGGAGGGCAACCGCCTGCGCGACATCACGCTCCCGGTCGCCGGCGGCACCGCCCCCAAGTACCGCTTCTACTACGACGGGGAGAACCGGCTGGCGAACGTGCAGGCCGAGGCGCCCAACGCCCCCACGCGCGTGACCTACGTGGGCTGGTTCGCGGCGGGCGACCGGCGGGTGGCCATGATCCAGGACCCGGACCAGAACGGGGTCACCTTCGCGTACGACGCGCAGGTCACGCGCCGGATCAACGGCTACAACGACCGGCGGATGACGTACACCTCCTTCACCTTCGACGCGGCGGGAAAGATCTCCGGCACGCGTCTGTGGATGGGGGCCACGCAGTCGTCCAGCGACATCGTGCGCGGGTTCGAGGCGGGCGAGTCGAAGGGGATCGCGAGCTCCGTGGCCACGGCGGACGTGTACACCCGGCTGGACGGCGCGCGCACGGACGTGGACGACCACACGTACCTGTGGATCACGCGCTTCGGTGCGCCCGCGCGCATCCGCGACGCGCTGGGGAACGAGACGCAGATCTTTCACGAGAGCGCCGTCTACCCGGGGCTGGTCACGCGCACCATCGCCCCCAACGGCTTTACGCAGCGGGTGGAGTTCACGGGCCGGGGGATGCCGCGCCGGGTGATCTCGGCGAACGCGCGTGGCGACGGAAAGAGCGACACCACGCTGTACGCGTACAACGACACCAAGTGGCCGGACTTTCCCACCACCATCCTCCCGCCGGAGCGGGATACCGTGTCGATCCGGTACCGCACCGACGGGAGCCGCTGGTGGCAGACGGATGCGCTGGGGCGGACGGTGTTCTTTCGATACTACGAGTCCGGGACGCACAAGGGGCTGCTGCGCGCCACCGACTCGCCCGAGACCCCGCCCGACTCGGTGGTCTACGACAACACTCTGGGCAACCTGTCGGGGACGCGCAGCCCGATGGGCGTGTGGACGCAGTACGTGACGGACGCCATGGGCCGGCCCACGGACGTCTCCGCGCCGGTGGATTCCGCCGGACAGCTGGGGCACCAGTATACGTACTACGACGCCATGGACCGCGACACGCTGGTGCTGGCCACCGGCCCGGCGCTGCCGTACTCGCTGCCGTGGGCGCCGGTGGGCGCGCCGGCGGTGGCGGCGGAGTGGACCCGGGTGCAGAAGACGTACGACGGCGAGGGCAACGTGCTCACGGTGTCGTCGTACAGCTCGGTGGACGCCGGAGCGGACGTGTACAGCGCCTATACGTACGACAAGGCCGGGCGCAAGAGCAGCGAGGTGGTGGGGCCGAAGTCGACGACGTTCACGTACGACCCGGCAGGCAACGTCGTAAGCACGTACACGGGTCGCAACCTGACGACGGTGATGGAGTACGACGCGGCCAACCGGATGGTCTCGCGCGTGATGCCTTCCGCGGCATACCCGGCCGAGACGTGCGGCCAGCACGGCACCCTGTTCCCCTGCACCTATCGCTTTCCGCTGTATCCCAACGGCCCCTCCGGCGGCCTTACGGTTCCGGGCGACACCGCCACGTTCACCTACGACGCCAGCGGCAACCTGCTGACGGCCAACAACAGCGCCGCCCGCATCCGCCGCACCTACACCCCCGGCGGCCTGCTGGCGACGGACTCGCTGCGCATTCGCGTCTACGGGCAGGGCGGCACGACGCCAACCTGCCCGGGGAGTCCCGGGTGCCCGCCGGAGATCGAGTCGATTGGAGGGGGTGGGGTCGAGGGGTTCGACACGGGCATCACCTCCGTCACCGATCCGTATCCCGACGCAGACTTCACCACGCACGTCTACGGCCTGGGCTACCGCTACGACCGCAACGGGCGGGTGAAGGACCTGCTGGGCCCCGCGGCCATCGCGGCCGCTTCCGGCCGCGACAGCACGCGGTACACGTACAACCCGGCGGGTGAGCTGAGCAGCGTGCGCGACCCGCTGGGCAACGTGTTCGGCTTCGTGTACGACAACGACGGCCGCCCCGTCCGCACCGACTACCCGGGCGGCGTGAGCGAGACGCACACGTACGACGCGGACGGGCGATTGACGCGCCGGCGCGCGGCGGGGAGCTGGCTGATCCACGACGACAGCATCGAATACGACGTGCGGGGCAAGGCGCTGCGGGTTACGGAGGCGTGGGGGAGCAACGTCATCGAGAACCGGTACTCCGGGCTGGGGACGCTGCTCGCCTCTTCGTACGGCGCCCCGGCGGCGATCCCCACCGTGGAGGAGTATCGCGCCGACCCGCTGGGCCACATGTACTGGAGCCGCACGCGCGACCCGGAAACGGGCCGTGCACCGGCGATCCAGTACGCGTATGGGCCGGGAGGGAGCGCGGTCGTGAACAAGTCGGCGATCGACACCCAATCGCCGCAGAACCCGTGGCGGCCTGACACCACGTACGCGAAGCTGGATGCCGCCGGGAACGTGCGCGCCTCGGGTCAGCGCACATACGGCCCCACGAGCAGCGGAGACGGCAACCAGTTCACGCTCGCCACCTCCTCGGCCGTGCAGCAATACTACGGCGCCGACGAGACGCTGCGGTTCCTGCAGAAGTACGACTGGAACGGCGTGCGCCGGAACGGCACCTTCGACGAGTACCGCTACGACGCCCTGGGCCGCCGCGTGCTGCAGCGCATGCGCCGCGACAGCCTGTGCTACGGCGCAGGGGCGGACTGCACCAGCGCCATCGAGCGCTACGTCTGGGCCGGCGACCAGCTGCTGTACGAGATCCGCGCGCCGGGTGGGGACAATGCCACCACGGCGACGATGGAGAGTGACGCCCCCGGCGGCGACGAGTTCGGCCGCGTGGGCTACACGCACGCCGCCGGGATCGATGCGCCGCTGAGTGTCATCCGCACCGGCTACGTATCCGGGACGGTCACCATCATCCCGCACTCGGACTATCGCGGGTCCTACCACGCCGGCAGCACGCCAGGCGGTGCCGCGTACAACTGCGGGCCCAGCGACCCGTGCCTGTACGTGGTCTTCCCCAAGCAGTACTGGGGCGGGTACTATGACGGAGGCGATCCGTCCGCGGGCGACTGGGCGGGAAGCCTGATCCGGGGCCAGCAGGACATCAGCGGCCTGATGTACCGCCGCAACCGCTACTACGACCCGCAGACGGGCCAGTTCACGCAGAGCGACCCCATCGGCGTCGCGGGCGGGCTGAACGCGTACGGGTTCGCGAGCGGGGACCCGGTGTCGTACGGTGATCCGTTCGGTCTGTGCCCGGATTCGTTGCGGAGTGATCAGGCCGCGTGTGCGGCGCGGGACCAGAGCGAGGCGGACCGGGTCGCACGAGAAGCGCTGGACAGGGTGAATCCCATCTCCGTCGCGGCCGATGTCGAATACGCCGGCTTGATCTACGAGATGCCGGACGGTACGTTCGGCACCACCGCGGCTGTAGGTGGCCTGCCCTGTAACGGATCGCCGTGCGGGTCCGACCCCCGGCACGCCCGGGGTCTTGTTCCTGCGGGCGCTACCGTTCGCGGAGACTACCATACCCATGCGGCGTACAACGCCAGCCAACCCAATATCAGCTACGAGTATTTCAGTGGCGGCGACTGGGCGGGCATCAATGCCGACGGAGCCAGGCTTTCGTCGTACCTGGGTGGCTATCTGGGCACTCCGTCGGGGCAAGCCTACTTCTACGCGCCGGGATCCCTGGCTACCTACAGCCCCGCGGGCATGCAGGGGATACAGCGCTCCATCGGCACCATCCGGCACTAGAAGGAGGGGAGAAGCTCCGTGAAGAAAACGTTCTTGCTGGGCGCACTGATCCTCACGATCTCGGGATGCAGAGCCATGGCCCAGAACGACCCGGCTATGGCCGAGCCGAGCGTGTCACCCGCCTGCGCGCTGGCCGTGGCGGCGGCGCTTGCGGACCTCCGTTCCTGGTACGCCGAGAGTCATGCCGGGCCGCCGGCAGGCTTCGAGGCGTACGTCCAGCAGAGGTACGGCGTAGTCGCTTGCGGCGGGATTGAGGGACGCCGTATTACGGTGGCGTTGCGCCCATCGTCCGGGCGAGGCGGGGATGTCTGGTACGCGATCGATGCTGACTCGTTCGAAATTGTCGAACGTGTGCTTGGCCGCTGATCCCTGCATCTCCGGGTACCTGTGGGTGTGACGCTACCGCAATCCAGGGATTGATCCCGGATGTCTCGTCACCCCCTCTGGAGGAATGCTCAGATATGATCCGGACCCCACGCGAGACCCGAGTCGAGCGATCGTCCAGATGGGGAGGGTTCCTCAATGAGCTGCGCCCAGCCTCTGGGCCGCGATTGGCCGGATTCCTTTTGACGCTGGCACTCTGTGTAGCGCAAGCCAGCTCTCAGCACGAACCGGAACCGGGGGCACAGGCCCGGGCATCCTATTCTCCTCCCGCCGGCCTCGTGCCGACCCCCGAGGTCGCGACGCAGATCGCGTACGCGGTGCTCGTCCCGATCTACGGAGTACAGCAGATCGAGGAACAACTGCCGCTCACCGCCCAGCTTGATGGCGACCTGTGGATCGTGCAGGGAACGCTGCCGCAGGGCAGGCGAGGCGGCGTTGCGCGGATTGAGATCTCCAGACGGAATGGCCGGATCAGCCATTTGTCCCACGGCAGATAGCCTTCCGCGCAGGAGGGGAAGAAATCCCCCGGACCGGCCCCGCTCCCAACGGC
>DASTVC010000085.1:0-4890 GCA_035759295.1 Longimicrobium sp.
CGCAATCCACCGCTGCTGCGAAGCGTCTCCACCCATCCGCGGAGCCGCGGGCGGCGCGTGCCCGGATTGCGGCGCGGGCGCCGGCGTGCCCCCTGGAGCAGGGGCGGGCACGGACGCCGGCTCGTGCGCGGCGGGAGGCGCGGATGCCGGCACGCGCCCGGCAACCGCCTCCGCAGCCGCGGGCGCGGCAGTCCCCGCCGAACGCGCCGCGCCGGTCCCGCCGGCCGCCGCGGATGCGGCGGCGGCCTCCGGGGCGATGGATCGGGCAGACGGCGTGTGTGACGGGTTCGCCGCGGCATCCGCCGCCACGCCTGGCGCAGGCTCGGCGGCGCTGCCGGCATCCCCCGGAGCCGCGGCAGGTACGGGCGGGGCCGCCATCCCGGGCCCCACGGACCGCTGGACCGGGGGATCCGGGCGAGCCGCCACGACCGGTACGACAGACACCGTCTCCGGCGAAGAGGCAGACGACGACGACGACGACGTGGCGGACGGCGGTGCCGCCACGGGCGCGGGCGGCGGGCCAGGGATCGCGTCCCGCGCCGCCGCATGCGCCTGCTCAGGAGGAGGAGACGGGACCGCGGCTTCCACCGCGGCCGCCGTGGCGGCATCGCCGCGGGGCGGCGCAGCCGAGATCCTCCGCATCGGCGCGGCGGCGGCAGCCCTGCCGTCCTCCCCGCGTGCGACCGGCTCGGGATGCGCGCCTTCCGCGGCCGCGTTCGCCACCGCTTCACCCCGCGGCGGCGCCTGCGTGTCCGACGCGGACGGGGCATCCGGAGCCGCGGCATCCATCACCGTCCCCGGCGCAGGGGCAGGCACGGACGGCGGGCCCGGCGGCGGGGTTCCATCCGCCGCGCTCGCGGGAGGATCCGAAGCACCATCCACTCCCGCGTCCCCCACCGGACCGTCCTCCGCGACGGGATCGGGCTCCGGCGCCAGCTCTACAAGCGGCGCGGCGTGCAGAAGCGCCGCCAGCGACGGGGCCGTGGAATCGCTCGTCCACGACCCGCCCACCAGCGGCGGAAACTCGCCGCCCGCATCCGCGAACGGAGTGTCCCCGCCGGGCGTGGAGACCGCCGCCTCGGGGCTGGGCCACGCGTCGCCGCCCTCGCGCACCACGAGCTCCGGGGCGGGAAGAAACCGCGACGGCACGCGGGGCTCCAGCCCGCCGGCCGTCCCCGCCGCGCGCCGGGCCAGCCCCTCCAGAAAGTCCCCGCTGGTCACGGCGCCTGCTCCAGGTAGAACGCCCGGCGCGCCGCGCTCATCCCCAGCACGTCGGCCTCGCGCCAGCCGTACGCCACGGCCAGCTGGTGCACCTCGCGCAGCAGCCGCCGCGCCTGCGCCGACAGCTCCGCCCAGAAAAAGGCCGCCACGTCCAGCAGCGACAGCCAGGCGTGCCCGCACGCCGCGCAGCGCAGGCTGAACTCCACCTCCGCCTGGGGGTCGCGCAGCGCCATCTCCGCCGCCAGCGCTCCCACCACGGCCGGGGGCAGGGCGCCGGGCGCCACGTCGCCCCCGTCCCGCCGGGCCTCGACGAGCGCCCGCGCCAGCAGCGACCGCCGCGCGGCGGCGGGATCGGCCATCCGCGCCACCGCCGCCAGGTCGCGGCTGTCCAGCAGGCGAAAGCGCACGTGCACGCCCTCCGCCTCCATCTCGTGCTCCCGCTCCGGCGGCACGTGCGGATCGGCCACCAGGATCTCCCGCACCTCCACGGGAAACTCCAGCGCCTGCGTGCACGCCGGGCACGGGACAAAGCACTGCAGCGTGGGCCCCAGCGTCTGCTCGCGGGCCAGCAGCAGCAGCCCGTCGCGCTGGCCCACCGTCAGCGCGGCCAGCTCGTCGCGCGAGCGGGACGGCAGCGCGGCGCCCAGCAGGAGCAGCGCCCGGTCCACCGGGTGCCGCCCCTGCCCGCGCTCCCACACCGCCACCACCTCCGCCGCCGAGAGGCCGCGCATCCGTCAGCCCGCCGCCGGCGCGTCGGCGTACGCCGCCGCCGTGGGCTCGGTCACGCTGGTGTCGCGCTCCCACCCTTCCAGCTGCAGCACCAGCTTCTGAAAGACGATGCCGTTGCCGTTGGCGTCCAGGTCGCCCAGCGCCTCGAACTCCGAGGGCCAGCACCGGTACAGGTTGTAGGCGATCACCTTCTGCCCCGCCTCGTTGTACAGGGCGATGCTGATGTCCTTGCGAAAGATGTTCGTCTGCGTGGGCGGCGTGCCCGACAGCGACATGTTGGTGCCGTTGGTGTTGGTGGCCAGCGACTGCTGCGCGTTGCTCCAGAACCACACGCTGTTGGCCCACCACTCGAACGCCTGGTCGTGCGTTACGCCCCGCTGCAGCGTTACCGGCGCCATGCGCGTGCGCCCCGGCGACACGCGGGCGGAGATGGGGTCGGCGCCCTCGCGGTGCTCGATGGGCTCCGTGCTGCGCGACAGCCCGCTCACCGAGCTGACCCCCGCCACCGGCTGACCGTCCCAGCTGACCACGAACTTGAAGTTCTTGTACGGGTCGATGCGGGCCGTGTCCTTTGTGAACTGCGCCATCTGGGCCTCCGTCAGGCGGGGGTTTGTCCAGCCATCTGCTGGATGGTGATGACCACGAACTCGGCGGGCTTGAGCGGCGCGAAGCCGATGAGCACGTTCACGATGCCCTGGTTGATCTCGTCCTGCGTGGTGGTGGTGGCGTCGCACGCCACGTAGTACGCCTCCTTGGCCGTGGCGCCCGCGAACGCGCCCTGCCGGTACAGCATGTTCATGAAGCTTCCCACGGAGAGCCGGATGCTGGCCCACAGGGGCTCGGCGTTGGGCTCGAACACGGCCCACTGCATCCCCCGCAGCAGGCTGTCCTCGATGTACATGGCCAGCCGCCGCACCGGCACGTACTTGTAGTCGTCGTTCAGCACGTCGGCGCCCTTGAGCGTGCGGGCGCCCCACACCACGTTGCCGTACACGGGAAAGGTGCGCAGGCAGTTGATCCCCTGCGGGTTCAGCAGCCCGTTGTCCACGTCCGACAGCCGCAGCTGCAGCCCCAGGGTGCCGCTCAGCGCGCCGTCCGTGATCCCCGCGGGCGCCTTCCACACGCCGCGGCTGGCGTCCGTGCGCGATATCACCCCCGCGATTGCCCCCGACGGCGCAAAGTAGCCCAGCTGCCCGTTCAGCAGCGGGTTGCCCTCCACCAGGTACGGAAAGTAGACCGCCGCGTACTCGCCCTCGGTGGCGTACGTCCCCAGGGTGGTGATGTCGATGTCCTGCGTGCTCCCCGCCTGTACCTGCTGCGCCCAGGCGCTGGGGGGGTCGATGATGAGCAGGGCGCGCTTCTGCTGGCAGTACTGCGCGGCCGTCTGGTACAGCTCCATCCGCCAAAGGTCGGTGGTGTCGTCCTTCGGGGGCAGCGCCGGCGGCAGCGTGTCGATCATCTGGTCAGGCGGGATGCACAGGATGTCGAACTGGTCCGTATGGTCCAGCGCGTACAGCCCGGTGTGCTGGGACTGGCTGCCCAGGTAGTCGTCGATGGTCAGCGGCTGGCTGGCCGTTCCCTGGAGCGGCGCGCTGTCCGTCCCGTCGACGGCGATCCCCGCCACGCCGTACGCGCCGGAGACGGGGATGGACCCGGGCGGTGTGGTCGGGTACGGCGCGCCTGGGGTGGAGCCGGGGGGGATGTACTGGATGAGGTTGGAGCCGCCGAGCACCCGGTCGATGCGCTGCGACCCCGCGTCCGCGCGCAGGGACACCCCCGGCCAGCTCTCGCTCATGGTGCTGCCGTCAGGCGCCGTGTACCCCACCTGCAGGTTGAACACGTCGCCCACGCTGAAGGGCAGGTTCCCCGGCGCGGCCACGAGCCCCATGGAGGCCACGGCCGCCGACGTGATGCCCGTGGTGTTCAGGCTGACGGTGAGGCTGCCGTTGGCCCACTCGCCGGGGTTGGCTGCGTAGAGCGTGAGCGAGGGGAGCGCCGCGGCCACGGTGCTCACCAGGTTGTTGGACAGCTCGACGGCCGCAGCCTGCGCTGACTGGGTCGACTGGCCGCCGGTCCCCGTCGGGCCCGCGGCGTCCCCCGTCGTGCCAGCGGTGGCCCCCGTCGTGCCAGCGGCGGTCCCTGTCGTGCCAGCGGCGCTCCCCGTCGTGCCAGTGGCGGTCCCTGTCGTGCCAGTGGCGCCCCCCGTCGTGCCAGCGGCAGTCGTCAGGTTGCTCCACGCCGCGTTCACCACCGTTTCCGCGGCGGCAAGGGCCGTGATCGCGCCGTTGGTGGGTGGCAGGTTCAGGGCGGTCTGTACCGCCTTGGAAACCGCCAGAGCCGCCGCGGCCGCAACGTCCGCCGCGTGCGTTGCGCCCGCCTTGGACCGGGTGGCGGCGGCCACGGCCCGTGCGGCGTTGATCGCGGAGGTTGAGCCCGGGTTGGCGGTCTTGACGGCGGCCGCCGCCTCCTGCGCCGCGGCGATCACGCCGGCGGGGCTCGCGGAATCCTCGGTGCTGGCCAGCCAGGCGGCCTGAGCCACCGAGTGGGCCGCGCCGGCCACGGCCACGAACGACTGCGGCGCCTGCAGCACCACGCTGGCGGTGGTGGCCGGAAGGGCGGCCGCGACCGCTGCCGGGACGCTGTCCCCAACCGCCGTGCCGCCGTCGTGCACAATCTGCGTGGCAATGCCGGTCGTGGCCGCCAGAGGGAACTCGCTGGCCGGGAGCGCGTAGGCGGGCGTCGGCATCACCCGGGCAATCAGCGGGTTGATCAGCGCCAGCGCCACGCCCGCGTTCACGTCCGCGCTCGCGGCGGGGAGCGTGAGCTGCGCCAGTGCGTTGAGGAACGCTTCGGCGCTGGGGGCGGCGGACCCGCCTGCGGCCGGGGTGCCCGCTGCCGGGGTGCCCGCTGCCGGGGTGCCCGCTGCCGGGGTGCCCGCTG
>DASTVC010000086.1:0-4026 GCA_035759295.1 Longimicrobium sp.
GATGCCGGGGCTCACATCAACCTCCCCCGGCAGTTTCGGGGGAGGTGGGCGAGTGGTGCTCGCCCGGAGGGGGCCTGCGCCAGCCTGTCCGGAGCGCACCGCGGGCATTGGCGACGTTTATCCCCTCTCCCGCGCGGTTTGCGGGAGAGGGCAGGCGAGGAACGAGCCCGATGAGGGCCCGCCGGGGTCCTTTCGCGCCGCGATCCTGTGCGGCACGGATGTCTCTCCTGCGACGTGCGTTCCCCAGCTTTATAGTAGTTCCACGTTTCTGACAAACCCGGAATCACGAGTATCCCCAACGACTTTCCTTCAATGATCTCCAGCGATGGTGCGGGGAACGGCCGTTGCCGTACGCTGTTCGGGGGCTGGTGAGCGCGCAGCGAAAACGATAGTTTTCCGACGAGTGTCGCGATCCGCCAGCACAGGACGTTTTCAGAAAAACGCGTCCTGGCCCACCCCCACGGAGGTCGGCGGCGCGGCCTCCGTTCGTGCACCTCGATCCACATCCGGAGATCCACCCCATGGAGAAGTTCGACGCCGTATTCATCGGCAGCGGCCACAACGCGCTGGTTGCCGCCGCGTACCTTGCCCGTGCCGGGCGCAACGTGCTGGTGCTGGAGCGCAACGACCGCCCCGGCGGCTTTGTCCGCACCGACGAGCTCACCCTTCCCGGCTTCAAGCACGACACCTTTTCCGCCGCGCACCCCCTCTTCCTTACCGGCGCCGCCTACGCCGAGCTGGGGCCGGAGCTGGAGGAGCGCGGTCTGCACTACCGCAACACGCCGTACCCCACCGGCGTGTCACTCCCCGACGGCCGCACCGCCGTGTTCTGCCGTGACTTTGGCGAGCAGGTGGCGGAGTGCGAGCGCCTGGCCCCCGGCGACGGCGCCGCGTTCGCCGCGATGATGGAGGAGTTCGGCGCCCACGCGGGCGACGTGTTCGGCCTGTTCAACCTGGACCTGGCCAGCGACGAGGCAAAGAAGATCATCCGCAGGCTGATGGAGAACCGCGAGGGCGCGGGATACACCGACTTCGCGTCGGACTTCTTCACCACCGCGCGCGACGTGCTGGAGGGGCGCTTCAAGAGCGACGTGTTCCAGGCGATGGTGGCGCCGTGGGTGATGCACCTGGGCCGCACGCCGGATGGCGCCAACGGCGGCTTCTGGGTGCCGCTTACGCTGATGGCGCTGATGGGCGGCGGCATGGCGCTCCCCGTGGGCGGCAGCGAGATGCTGGCGAAAGCGCTCGTCCGGCTGATCGAGGACCGCGGCGGCGTGGTGCGCTCCAACACCTCTGTGGAGCGCATCATCGTCCGGAACGGCCGCGCCGTCGGCGTGCGCACGGCGCAGGGGGAGGAGATCGGCGCCGACACGGTGGTCGCCTCCGTGGCGCCGGACCAGATGTATCTCACGCTGCTGGCGGACGCCGCCGTCCCCGCGCCGCTGGTGAAGCGCGCGGGCCAGTACCGCTACGGCCGCGGCTGCGTGCAGATCCAGCTCGCGCTCTCCGAAGCGCCGCGCTGGTCGGATCCGCGGATGGCGCAGACGGGGCAGCCGCACCTGGCGCGCTCGCTGGCGCACACCGCGCTGCACGTGACGCAGGCGATGAACGGCTGGCTCCCCGCCGAGCCCGCCATCTCCATCGACGTGCCCACGGCGCTGGACCCGGACCGCGCGCCGGCAGGCAAGTCCATCATGCGCATCCAGGTGCTGGAGATCCCCAACCGCCCCCGCGGCGACGCGGCGGACAGGATTGACGTGGGCGACGGCAGCTGGACGGAAGACCTGAAGCAGCGGTTCGCGGATCGGCTGATCGGCATCGTGGGGCAGCACCTGCCCAACGTCCCCGGCGCCATCCTGGGGATGCACGTCACCTCCCCCGCCGACATCGCCGCGTTCAACCCCAACTCCGGCCCCGGCGACCCGTACGGCGGATCGCACGACGTGGCGCAGAGCTACCTGTTCCGCCCGCTTCCCGGCCAGCCCAGCCACCGCACCGCCGTCCCCAACGTGCACATGCTGGGTGCCGCCACCTGGCCCGGCCACGGCATCAACGGCGGCTCCGGCTACATCGTGGCGCAGGAGCTCCTCGGCAAGCACCAGCACGCGGAGAAGATGGCCGGCGCCGTCTGACCTCGCTCAGGAGAGTGACACGCAGGGCCGGCGGAGCGATCCGCCGGCCCTATCTGCGTCTACCCCATAATGTTTGCTTGCGCGGCGGGATGGGCTGATGCATCGTGTATCCACGGCCCCACCGCACGTGGCCCGCTCCGCCGGCCCGACCGGACCTACCGGTCCCGCGACGCTCCATCCCGCGGCGTCCTGGCAAAGCTTACCGGCTCGCGCGGTGGGGCCGGACTCATGCCCCCGTGATCGCATTCAGCGGTCGCGGGGGCTTTGTCGTGTCGGGGAAAAAGATCGAAAGCACCGTAAAGTACGGCATTAATGAGCGGTGTTCACTTCGTTGTACTATCTATTTCGGCCTTTAATTTGCGTCAGCCACGTCCCTCCTGATTGGGAGGCGAGCGGGAGCGGGGCTTGGTACCCTGCCCCCGTATCGTGAACGACACGTCGGCATACGTTGCGGCAGGCTGGTTTCGGTCCCTGTGGGTGCGATGCCATCATCGCGGAGTGGATGGATGCCCGTGGAACGCATCTGTTGTCCTGCGTCCTGTTTCTGCCGTCGCGTGTACGCGACGGCCGAGGCCTGTAGCGGACGGATGGACACGATCGAGACGTGAATACAACGGCCGCGCCCCGTGTGGGGTGCGGCCGTTCGCGTCGGTCTCGCGAGGGCGATGGCCGGCATTCATCTCCACATGCCTGGAGGACACATGCGCGGCAAGCTGATGCTCAACCTCGAAGACCTGACCGTAGACAGCTTCGACACCACCACCCCGCAGAAGGCGAAGGGGACGGTGTTCGGTGAGCAGTGCACCTGCTACACCCAGTGCACGTGTCCCGGCTGCCCCACCTGCTACGCATCGTGTAACGGCACCTGCGGCGACACCTGCGCGGGCACCTGCTACAACACCTGCGACGACTACACCTGCGCGGCGTCGTGCGGGGGCGGATGCGGGGCGTACAGCGACGTCTGCAACAGCCAGCAGCCCTGCCCCACCGCGCTGTACTCCGCGTGCAACGGGTACGACTGCTATTGATGCGTTCAGGGCGGGGGCGCCGCGCCGGCACCCCCGCCGGTACCGGTCATCCACCTTTTGTGCCCGGAGGAACCCCGATGCGTGCAAAGCTCACCCTCAAGCTCGATGACCTGTCGGTTGACAGTTTCGAGACCACCATCAAGCAGAAGGCCAGGGGCACCGTGTTCGGCGAGCAGTGCACCTGCTGGACGTACTGCGGCCAGAATACCTGCCCGGGGTGCCCCACCTGCGACGCCTCGTGCAACGGCACCTGCGTGGCCAGCTGCAACGGCACGTGCAACTGCCCCAGCGGCAACGCGACGTGTGCATACTCGTGCAACTACACCGACTGTGATTGCCTTCCGCCCACGTGCCAGCAGACCAACTGCGGCATGGATGTGTGCTGCGGCATCTGACGCGGCTACGGCCGGTAACCGCGGCATGATCAGGCCGCGTATGACGCGCCACGGGCGGGGCGCCGCACTGTCATCCCCGCCCGTTGATCATCCTGGATCGGAACGCACGGATTGCTTCCTTTCTTCTGATACTCGTTTCCGGCCTTTTACTTGCGGTACCGCAGATCGGACTTATCGTCGGGCAGGGAGCAGTCCGGCCGGATGATCGGTTCAACGCCGATCAGGAATGATGCCACTGGTGCTGGTTGGGTACGGCAGGTGGATCGGCCGATGTTTGGGAAAATCGCACTGGAGCCTTCGGGGCGGGTGATGACCCCGTGAGGGTTGTCGATCTTTTTGCGACTTAGCGTTCTTCGTGCCACGTCATGGAGCGATGGACTCGGTCACACGAACGGCCGCGCCTGTTTCGGGCGCGACCGCTTGCGCCGGTCCGCGAATCCGCGGTCGGCATCTCAACCCATCCCAACGAGG
>DASTVC010000087.1:0-10546 GCA_035759295.1 Longimicrobium sp.
CGGTGGCGGGGATCTGGGTGTGCTACCGCGCCAACCAGCGCGGCGATGGCACCGCGTTCGTGGAGCGGTTCATCTGCCTGTCGGTGCCGGTGACGATCCGGTGGCTGGTGCTGTTCTTCGGCGTGTGGATCGGGCTGGTGCTGATCGGCCGTGCCGTGGATCGAGACATCATCAGCGCCCCGTTCGCACGATGGTACCCGCTGCTGATGCTCCCCCTGTTCTACGCCATGCTGCACCAGTACGTCGCGGCTGCCGCCCGGCCTGCGGAGAGCTGAACGGCCGCGGATCTGCCGCCCCGCTGTGGGAAAAATGAAGGGGACCGGCGCATGGCTGCGCCGGTCCCTTTCTGCTGAGGGCGGGCTCGGTCAGGGCAACTGGCCCACGCGAGCCGCCATGGTGGCGGTGCGCTCTCCCGCGTCGATGGAGCGGAAGCCGGCACCCACGAAGACTTCGTTGTCGTTGTACGTCACGTACGAGGCGTCGGTGTATCCATAGGGGCTGGCGCCAAAGCGCGCCGTGTAGGTGGGACCGGTGGCGCGGACGCCCGCGAAGGTGACCGCGAGCTGCCGGTAGTAGAGCACGATGGTGCGAACGTCTTCCATGCCGCTCTGGCCGATGGCGATGCCCGTGATCCCGTAGCCTGCCGGGACCTCGCCCCAGGCTTCGAGCGTGTGGCTGGGCGACGAGCCGAAGCGGTAGTCCACGGTTTCCGCCCACGTGCCGTCGGGGTTCAGGCGCCGCCCGCGCAGGGCCAGCGTGGTGTAGTCGTCGCTGCCGTTGATGCGGGCCCCGATGCCGGTGAGCACCAGGTAGCCGCAGCTCGACGACGTGGTTCCCGAGACCTCCAGAAAGCTGTACGGCTCAATGCCGGCCCGGTACTCGTTGTAGCTGGTGATCAGCGAGCGGCACGGGGGCTCGTAGCACCCCCCGTACGGATCGCTGGGGTCGCACGGGTCGCACGGTTCCTCGATGGTGCACGGGCTGATCGCCAGGGCGGGGCCGCCCCGCGCGCCGGGCGTCCGCACGGTTCCCGCGGGCGTGTAGTTGAGCGCCACCAGCTCTCCCGTGGCGGGATCGATGGACGACGTGGGCGCGAACTTCTGCTCCACCGCCGTGCGCGGGTTCGCCAGACCCGTGGGCTGGTCGCACGCGCCCAGCAGGGTCAGGGTGGCCGCGGCGGCGGCCAGAAGGGTGGTCTTGAAGTACATCTGCCTGCTCCCGATCAAAGGAACTGGATGTCCGGTACGTCAACCGCACCGGAAGAAGGGGAGCGCTGGCCGTCGCCGTAGCTCCCATGCACCCAGCGGCTTCCGCGGAGCCTCTGGATACGAGAAATGCCGCACCTCGCTGCCGCTCTGAACTCCCTTTTGCGACGATCAGGAACGGTGGACATGAGTCGCAAATCCGTAAGTTTCCGTTATCACAGGCGTGCAGGATGGAATGACCTGCGGAGGGCGATTCTGACCAAATTTCCGCAGTTTGTGACGAAATTCGAAGCATGCTAAAAAAATCGCAGGCCGGGAGCGCATCGGCGTGGGACGAGCGGTAATTGCGGAAAACCCGCTTTCGGGGGGCGGTAGCCCGGGTAGCGGAGTCGTCTTCCCCGGCGGTGCCTTCCTCTGTGCGCGGCGCTCCTTCGGAGTGACAGGCCTGGGTGATCGGGATCATCATCCCGCGGCGCCGCCGCCGCGACCTTGAGCCGCGGGAGCGGGCGGCGTAGGTTGATCGCGTCCAGCCCCCGGCCATCCCACTCCGCCCCGCATCCGTGCATCCCCCGGCTTTGCATGACCTCGTGGCACGACCGCGCCGCGTCCACGCGACGGTGCCACGCCTCTTCGCCCTGATCGCTTTCACCCTCCTCGCCGCGTGCGGGCGGGACGTCGCGGTTGATGATGCGCCGAAGCCGCCGCTGCGGTGGGGGGGCGATGCGGAGGGCGGGGCGCCGTTCGTGGAGGCGGACCCGGCGGATCCCGCGAAGGTGCGCGGCTTCGACGTGGAGATCGCGGAGATGATCGGGCACGGGCTGGGGCGCGAGCCGCGCTTCGTGCAGGTGGGGTGGGGATCCATCCCGCAGTCCGTGGACCGGGGCGACCTGGAGGTGGGCCTCTCGGGGATCGAGGACAGCCCGGCGCTGCGCGCCCGCTTCGCCGTCTCGCTCCCCTACTTCGAGTTCCAGGAAGTCCTCGCCGTGCGGCCCGCGGACCGCGACCGGTATCGGACGCTGGCGGACCTGGCCGGGCGGCGGGTGGGGACGCTGGGCGCGACCATGGCGTACGACCTTCTCCTGGCCGAGCGCGGGAAGACCGGCCTGGTCCCCGTCTCGTACGACGACGACATCCATCCCTACCAGGACCTGGTAGCCGGGCGGGTGGATGCCGTGCTGCTGGACAACGTGATCGCCGACCGCTCGCTTCGGCGCACCGGCGGCTTCGTCATCCAGCCCCAGCCGGTGGCGACGGGGCACTACGTGGCGCTCTTCGCCCGCGCCAACGCCGCGCTCCGCGACTCGGCCAACGAGGTGCTGCGGGCGCGGATGCGCGACGGGTCGCTGGAGCAGACCTTTCGCCGCTGGGAGGTGTGGAGCGACGCGCAGGCGGCGTACTTCCAGCGCGTCGGTGCCGAATCGCCGCGCGTGGATCCGGGCGCGGCGTCGCGCGACCGCCTGATCGGCGCGTATCTCCCCGCCCTGGTGCGCGCCGCGGGGGTCACGCTGGTCCTCTCCCTGCTGGCGATGGCGCTGGCGGTCGCGGTGGGTGTGGCCGTGGCGGCCGGGCGGGTGTACGGGCCGCCCGTGGTGCGCGCCGCGCTGACGGTGTACGTGGAGGTGGTGCGGGGAACGCCGGTCCTGCTGCAGCTCTTCGTGATCTACTACGGCCTCTCCGGCGTCGTCCGCCTTCCCGCCTTCGCCGCGGCGGTGATCGGGCTGGGGCTGAACTACGCGGCGTACGAGTCGGAGATCTACCGCGCCGCGCTGCTGGCCATCCCCCGCCCGCAGCTGGAGGCGGCGCGCACGCTGGGGCTCTCCGAGGGGCAGGTGCTGCGCCTGGTGCGCGGCCCGCAGGCGCTGCGGCTGGCGCTGGCGCCCATGACCAACGACTTCGTGGCGCTGCTCAAGGACTCGTCGCTCGTCTCCGTGATCACCGTGGTGGAGCTGACCAAGCAGACGGCCATCTGGGCTACCAACGTGGGGAGCTGGGTGGTGCCGGGCATCGTCTGCGCGCTCTTCTACCTGGCCCTTTCGCTCCCCCTTTCCCGCTTTGCGCACCGCCTGGAGCGGCGCTGGAGCCACGCGTGAGCGGCGCGCTCTCCATCCGCGGCCTGCAGGCGGTGCGCGGCGGCAACCCGGTGCTGCGCGGGGTGGATCTGGACGTCGCGCCGGGCGAGATTTGCGCGCTGATGGGCGTGTCGGGAGCGGGAAAATCCACCGTGCTGCGGGCGGTGGCGGCGCTGGAGCCGTTCACCGCGGGGACCATCATTGCGGGGGGATTCGAGCTGCACCCTGGCCCGCTCCCGCGCGAGTCGCGGCTGCGCGGCCTGCGGAGCAAGGTGGGGATGGTGTTCCAGGCGCACGCGCTGTTCGAGCACCTTACGGCGCTGCAGAACGTGACCCTCGCGCCGGTGCACGCGCTCGGGTGGACGCGGGCGAAGGCGGACGAGGTGGCGATGGAGCTGCTCGCCACCCTCGGCGTGGCGGCGCGCGCCGGCGCCACCCCGCGCCAGCTTTCCGGCGGCGAGGCGCAGCGGGTGGCCATCGCGCGAGCCCTGGCGCCCGGACCCATGGTGCTGCTGATGGACGAGCCCACCTCCGCGCTGGACCCCGCCCGCCGCGGCGCCCTGGGCGAAACCCTGCGCGCCCTGGCCAGCGAGGGACGCGCACTGCTCGTGGCGACGCACGACATCGACTTCGCCCACGACTTCGCGGACCGCGTGGCCGTGCTTTCCGCGGGCGTGCTGGTGGAGGCCGGCGCCGCCCGCGAGGTGCTGGAGTCCCCCACCCACCCCGCCACCCGCGAGCTGCTGCGGAGCGACAGGGCTTCGGCCTGATACGGAATCCAGAAATCGAGCACCGATAAAGCGGACGGTGTCATTCTGAAGGGAGGCGCACGCTCCGTCCCGTCCAATCGCACCCTTGTCTGTGCGCCGATCGAAGAATCTCTACGATGGGCGCACGGTCCTGTCGGCTACGTCTGGTTCGGCGCGAAGGGCCCCTCCCGTTTCCGATAAAGATTCTTCGGTCGGCGCACAGGCCCTGGAGCGTGAAGGCGGTGTTGCGGCGCGCCTCCCTTCAGAATGACAGCGATCTTCTAATCAGACCAGGCGGAGGAACGAAGATGAGCCGCGGAGAAACGTTCTCCGCGGCTCATCTTTTCCTCCGCGCCTCCGCGTGAAGCCGTTTTCTACCCGGCTGCGGACGCAGCCTCCGGCTCGTGCGACATGGCGTCCAGGTCCAGCTCGGCGCTGGGGGTGAGGTCGGCGTCCAGCACGCGCTGCATGTAGCGCAGGGCCTGCTTGGTGTCGATGGGCTCGATGGAGGCCACGCAGTCCGGCGGCACGTGCACCTTGTAGCCGCGCATGTAGGCGTCGCTGGCCGTCATCAGCACGCAGATGTCGGCGGTGAGGCCGGTGAGGATCAGGTGGCGCGTCCGCAGGTGCTCCAGCAGCGTGGCCAGCGTGCTCTCGAAGAACGCCGAGTGCTTGGGCTTGAGGACGAAGTAGTCTTCGCGCTCCGGACGCAGCAGCTCCACGACCTTCTGGCCGCGCACGCCGTCTTCCAGGCAGTGCTTTACCACCTCACGAAAGTCCGAGCGCCACTTGCCGAAGTTGTCGTTGGCGTAGATCACGGGGATGCCGCGCGCCCGCGCCTGCGCCTTGAGCGCGGCGATGCGCTCCGCCGCGGCCTGCGCGGGCTGCGCCACGTTCTCGCCACCCGGCCACTCCAGGTCGTTGATCATGTCGATCACCAGCAGCGCGACCGGGCAGTCGTCGGGCGCGTTTCCGTGCAGGTCCGGGCTGTTCTGCGGCATGCGAGTGCGAAAGTGCGAGAGTGCGAGAGTGCGAAAGTAAAAGCGCGATCCAGACGGCGCCTTCCACACACGTTACCACGCGCGCCCTTCCGCCGACAGCCCGCCTTGCCGGTGCGCCCGCAGCCGCGTACCGTCCATCAGCCTTCGCGCACTCTCGCACTTCCGCACTCTCGCACTTTCGCACTCCATCCCCATGCGAGCCATCGCCATACAGCTGCGCACCGAATGCAGCGCCTGTGGAAGCCCGCTGCCGCTGAACGCCATGGTGCCGCGGCTGGCGTGCCCCGCGTGCAGCGCCGTCAACGACCTGGGCGGCGACTTCTGGAAGGAGGTGCTGGGCGATGACGGCCTGAGCAGCGCGACGATCATCATGCAGGGGCGCGAGCTGTCGCTGGACGTGGACGTCCGCGCGAACCCCGCGTGCGCCAAATGCGGCGCCGACATCCCCATCGACGCCGCGCTGGCGGCGGCGGACGCGGGAAGCGTGGCCTGCCCCGGCTGTGGCGTGCGAGCCCTGGTGCGCGTTCCCGAGGGTCCGTGGGTGGTTTCCGGCTTTCCGCTGCTGGTGGGGGAAGATGCGCTGCAGCTTCCCGCCGCCGGGGCCACGGTGGGGCTTCCGAAGGCGGCCTCGTCCCCCGTCGCGTTCAACTGCCCTACCTGCGGGGGCGTGCTGCAGGTGGACGGGACGGCGCGCGTGGTGAAGTGCCAGTACTGCTCCGGCTCGGCGTACCTGCCGGACGGGCTGTGGCACGTCTTTCACCCGGTGCCCGTCACCCGGCCGTGGTACCTGCTGAACGACCCGCAGGTGCGCAAAGCCCACCGCCGCGTCGCGCGGAACGATGCGACCCCGCCCGAGCGCCTGGAGGAGCTTTCGCACCACCTGGACCAGGAGGTGCGCGAGGCGGTCGCCGCCAACCCCCGCACCCCGGCCGCCACCCTGCGCCGCTTGGCCGCCGACGACTCCGTGGCGAGCGACGCGCTGCAGAACCCCGCGTTCCCGCGTGATGTGTGGCCGGAGCTCGCGGCGGAGGGCCAGCCCTGGGTGCTGACGAAGATCGCGAGCGCGCCCGACGCTCCGCCCGACGCGCTGCGGGCCATCGCCCAGCAGGTGGCCGCGCGTCTCGCGGACGACTGGACGGGGGATGAGGACGCCTTCGACGATTCCGACGTGGGCGACGTGCTGGAGGGGTTGGCGGAGAACCCCGCGAGCCCGGCGGAGATCCTGGCGCAGGTGTGGCGCCTGAACGCCCAGCGCGCTGATCGTGGAGATTACGGCGAAGCCCTCGCCCGCCACGCCAACGCGCCCGCGGATCTGCTCGCCGAGCTGGCCACCAGCGGCGACGACGACGTCCGCGAAGCCGTCGCCGCCAATCCCCGCACCGCCCCCGTCGTGCTCGAGCGCCTCGCCGCCGACGCCGAATCAAGCGTGCGTGAAGCCGTGGCGAAGCGGACGGATCTCGCTCCCGAGACGCTCAAGCGCTTGGGGAAGGATGAAGACTACTCCGTCCGCGAAGCCGCTCGCGCGAATCCATCCTACCCGCGCTTCTCACTCTTCAAATCGCTTTTCGGTGGTAACTAACTTCAACACGCACACAGCACAGTGGGACTTCGCTTTGAGAGTAGTGTGGGGCTAATTAATGATATGATACTGGTTCGGGATAACGCCCCCAAATTTAAGCCACCGCTCGCGTTTGGCGAATCGGTTTCCGAATGCGCATCTCCGATGGATAGACGAGGAGTACCCCGAAGGACAGGTGAGCAGGCAAGCCAGAAGAGTACGCCGATGCCCAGAAGGCGTGTTTTTGCACCCATCTTCATATCGTCGTCGATCGCTCGTTCCATCGTAACGACGCCGCTCTCGTACTCTGAAAGTGAACGGACGCCAGTAAATTCCGTGACTCGCTCTGCGGGCGGGGCCATGATGGCCCGCCGTGCAGCCCTGTGCGGTAGGGGTTGGGCGAACCACAACACGACCAGCACGAGAAACGCCGTTCCCATCCGTACACTCCGGAGCCGGTATCGCCATTCCAGCCCCAGCAGCACGGCAAACGTCAGTGCGACAAGTGTCGTTGCGCTCATCGGTGTTCCCCTGGGCGTACAAGTAGATTCCGCCAGCCGCCAACGCGGCAGCCAGCAATTGCGCAGGCGTTGCCGCCCAGGGTCTTGTACGCCACCCGCGGCCGGTCCGCGCCGCCCGCGTGCGTGTAGCCCACGATGCCGTACTCCTGAGGTACGGCATCCTGCCCTGCTCGCTGTAACCCTACCCCTCGGCGTCGCACAACCCGTCGTTCGCTTCGTAGGATGAGCGGGCCGCGCAATCGCTCCTGCCTAGGACTCAACCACCCGGACGATGAGGCGTCGTGTACGGGCGTCCAGCACTGAGAGGGAGTAGCTAAAGGCGCTGCCACCAAGCTCAAGTCGGTACAGCCCGTTCGTTACGCCCCGGGATTGACGCACCACATCCTGGAACGCAATGTCGGATTCCGAGATCACTTTGTAGCTAAGTTTCATTGCTTCCGAGCTTGCTGTACGATATGAGGAGTCGTCGAGCTGAATGACGATCCAGGCCTCTCCGTCGCCGTTGAACTTGTTCCACTGTTCCCGGTGTTCGACTACGTCGGCGCGTTTCTCCACGGAGAGGCCACTCACCACAGCCGCGGTCGCGTGCGGAGACTCTTCCCGCCCGCCGCAAGCACCGAGCAGCAGCATCGGGAGGAGAAAAATCCAGCGTTCACGCATCCCTGCCGCTCCTTGGTAGGTGATGGAGAAATTCTTGGGGCTGCCGCTCCAGGGACGATCTTGGTCAGAGCAGAGGCCCGCCGAACTTTGGTCGTTGCCGATTGCGAGTCTCGAGATCAATGTCGTGCGGCTTTGAAATCGTACTCGTCGAAGAACGCAATCGGCCGGCATGTACATCTGGCCACCCGCGTCCCGCTGGCCTTCCAGCAGGCTGCCCATCCAGTTCCTGGTGATGTCCTGCGTCTCGCCATGGAGTGGTTGGCGGTGGTGCGGAAGCCGGGCCATTCCACGGGCGTGGTGCTGGCGCCGCCGGCAGAGTTGGTACCCATGCTGAACAGGCCGCGCCAGTTCATGTGCGGCACCACCACGGCGCCGGCGTTGCCACCCTAGTCTTGTCCGCCACAAGTGGTTGGTGACACGAGTTTTTGGTGTGCTGCAGAGAGTCACGCTACAAACACAGGGCATGCCACGCTCGCTCGACGGCAAGGTGGATCGCGATCTCGTCGCGGTATCCTGGATAGCGGGCGCGATCTTCGGGAAACGGTGAGTACCAGATCACGTCGTCGAACAGCTGCTGAAATATGCTGCGATGTACTGGGGAGAGGCTGTCTTTATCTATTTCCAGATTGTAGAGGCATTCATATGTAGCGCAGAACTCGACCGTGGTAAGATCGCCACTACGGTACTGCATAATTGCGTGCGCGAGTACTGCGCCTGCGTTGGGCTCAGGCATGATCATTTCGAGGTAAACATTACATGGTTGATCACGTTGTTTGCCTAGTCAACAAGGACTTCGAGCTTACCCCTGCCTGAACCGATGGTATACATGAAATGGTTGGCCACGCCTTGAGGATCGGGAATCCGTTCGCCCGCACGAACCGTCTCAAGAATAGCATTCACGGGGATATAGCTACGGTTCACGATGGCGTCTCCGTTCGCCAGTGAACTGGATGCCACCCTGCTTGCTGCTGTACGCCTGCTGCGCCCGCAGAAGGTTGTCCGCGCCATAGTAGGAGCGCGTGTCCAGTTCTTGGTCGTCGCCTGTGGCGCGCCGGTGGTCCGGTTGCGGTAGCGGATCCGCGCCACTCGTCGGTATTGTAATCGAACTAGACGCCCCGCGACCGGGCAACCTACTACTGACAGCGGGTCACAAGGAGGTTGTCGTAGCGGCGGCGTGTGCACGAAGATCTATCCCGGCAACACTTCCGGCACGCAAATGACGGGACTGAAATCGGTCTTCCACACATCGACTTCGAACGGTTCACCTTGAGTGTCCGTGTTCAGTGATACCAGGACTAGCACGCCGTCTTTATCAGTAAACTGTAAGGTCGCAGCGACTTTGCCGAAGTGCCGTTGGTTCCGGCCTGGACTCAGGGGTGCAATTCGGAAACTCCCCATCCCTCCATCATCCAGCGGTTGAACTAGGACGCTGTTAAACGAAGCAGCGATCTCCCTAATGTGCGGCATTTGTTGAACAAGCGCACGCAGCAGCCTAAGCTCCGTGGGAGTTGCTTCACGGAGCTTGATGGATTCGTCCGACATTGATCACTCCGTTCGCCAGCAGGTGAGCAGAATACTGCAACCGCGTTCCCGCTACGGTGACAATCTGGTTGAGGGTTACCCCCGGCTGAAGTTGGTTCGCGACCGTCGGTAGATGTTGCAATACTGCGGCTCTAACCTCCTCCGGATCAAGCCCCATGTCAACCACATGCCGAAACGTGTGGCTCACCTGGTTCGCAACTCGCCCAAACTGAATAGTGCCGCCAACGGCGGCGGCCGCTGCAGGTGCAGCCTCAGCCGCCGCGGAGCTTCCCCCAAGCCACGTAGCTAGCGGGCCTGACGCTACCCACGCTCCGTAAAGCAGAAGGGCGACACCTCCGACCTTGCATGCCGTTTCCTCCCTACATGCGGCGACGACACCTCGGACTGTATTCATTGCGCCGCCTTGGCCTTGCGAGTCAAGGTAGGCATGATACCCCGTGGTGCCTTCGGGACAATCTGCATACGACTCTGTCTTGCCATCACCTCCTGCGCTTTCGGGACACAGCCCATACGGATCGCTATATGTGACCGGATCCCCCGCCGCAAACCCGTACGTGTTCAGCCCACCCGCAATTCCGATTGGATCCGTCTGTGTGAACTGGCCGGTGGCCGGGTCGTAATAGCGGTTCCGCATGTACATCTGGCCGCCGGCGTCGCGCTGGCCCTCCAGCAGGCTCCCCATCCAGTTCTTGGTGATGGCCTGCGTCTCGCCCATCGAGTGGTTGGCGGTGGTGCGGAAGCCGGGCCACTCCACCGGCGTAGTGCTCGCGCCGCCGGCCGAGTTCGTTCCCATGCTGAACAGGCCGCGCCAGTTCATGTGCGGCACCACCACGGCGCCGGCGTTGCCGCCCAGGGTCTTGTACGCCACCAGCGGCCGGTCCACGCCACCCGCGTGGGTGTAGCCCACGATGCCGTACTCCTGAGGCACCGCCGACTCCTGCTCCAGCCGGTCGGCGGTCTCGGTGCTGGCGCCGGGGCCGCGCAGCTCCCACAGGATGTTGTCGCCCGCCCACACGTAGCGCTCGATGCCGCTGGTGCAGTCCACGTTGCCCTGGCTGGTGCTGCACAGCCCGTCGCGGCGGGTGCGCACCAGCACCCGTCGGCCCAGCGCGTCGTAGCGGTATTCGCTGAAGTAGCCGCGGCGCTCGCCGGTAAAGTTGACTCCCGTCTCGTTGTACCCCTGCTGCACCCGCAGCTTGTCGTCCGCGCCGTAGTAGGATCGCGTCTGCACCTTGCGGTAG
>DASTVC010000088.1:0-9175 GCA_035759295.1 Longimicrobium sp.
GCTGCTGCTGCACGGGCGGGCGCTGGGGCTGCGTCTGCGGAACGGTCTGCGCGGGCGGTCTCGCGCCGGGCTGCGCGGGGACGACGCCTGGCTGCGTGGTCCCGGCGCCGGGCGGCTGCACGCCGGGCTGCGCGGGCGGGACCACGACGCCGGCGCGGCGCAGCGAATCCATCCGGATGCTGTCGCGGATGGAGGCGGAATCCACCGGCGGGGCGATGGGCGCGCCGCCCAGCAGCCGGCGGAACGGCGGTCCGCCCACGCGCCGCACCATGGCCGCGCGTGCCTCGGGTGGCCACCCCGCCGCGCTGGCCAGGGAGGTCACCTCGATCCAGAAGGTGTCGCGCTGCAGGTGGCCCGCGGCGAACTGCGCCACGCCGTCGCTGAAGGTGACGATGGCCAGCGAGCTGTCGCGCCGCACCTCGCCCGTAAAGGGAAAGCCCACGCCGTCGCGCACGAACTGCCCGGCGATGGAGTCCAGCCGCTGCGTGATGATGCGCATCTCCGCCGGGGGAACCAGCTGGTACGCCTGCTCGCGCACCAGCAGGGTGTCCTGCGGGCGGATCTCGAACCCCGCGAACCGCCAGATCCCCTTCACCTCCGGCAGCCCGGCGCGCGCCTCCACGCTGGGCCGCGTGAGCGGCGGCAGCGGCTGCACCTTTCCCGACGCCTCGTCGCACGCACCCGCCGCCAGCGCCGCGCACGCCAGCACCGCCCTGAGCCTTGCTCGCACCTTGTTTCCGATCCTCGCCATGGTCCGCCAACGGAGCTCCGCGCCCCGGCGCGTTCGCATCCTCCGTGCCCGCCCCAAGGTACAGCATACGTGCGGCGGTTGACATCCCCCGGCACCATCCGTAGCTTCTGAGGTTGGGAATCCTTGTGATTCCTGCAATTTTTCGTTCACTCCGGTCACCAGACCGCCACGCCCATGTCGCTTACCGCACGCGTGCGCCCGGAACAGGCGGACGCCCTGCTGAGAGACGCACTGGAGGCCAACGGCCAGCGCTTTACGGACCAGCGCGCGGCCGTGTACCGCTTTCTGCTCGGCACCACCGAGCATCCCACGGCCGACGAGGTGTTCACCGCCGTCCGCGCCGACATCGCCGACATCTCCCTCGCCACGGTCTACAAGGCGCTGGAGACGCTGGTGAGCTGCTCGCTTGCCGTCAAGCTTTCCTACGGCGACGACAGCGCCCGCTACGACGCGCGCACGGACGACCACTACCACTCGCGCTGCGTGCAGTGCGGGCAGGTGCGCGACGTTCCCGGCCAGGTGCCCGAGATCCTGCCGCAGCTGCACGTGGGTGACGGCTTCCGGGTGCAGGGGTTCCGCGTGGAGGTGATCGGCCTGTGCCCCGCCTGCGCCGACTGACGCGCCCGGCCCGGCCGATGACGACGCTCCCCGCCGGGGAGCGTTTTTCGTTTACGGTGGATGATGAACGCTGATCCCTCTCCTCCTTCGATTCTCCTCCCCGCCGACCCGCCGCGTGACTTTCGCGGCGAGTGGACGGTGGATGCCGAGCGCCGGGGCGCGTTCGCCGAGCACTCCGGCATCCTGCGCGCGCTCCCCGTCGCCGTCGCCGTGCCGGAGGATGCGGACGACGTGGCGACGCTGATGCGCTGGGCGGCGGAGCACGGCATCGCGCTCGTCCCGCGCGCGGCGGGAACGGGGATGCCGGGCGGCAACATCGGTCCCGGGATCGCGGTGGACCTCAAGACGCGCTTCGGGACGATCGGGCCGGTTGACGCGGCGCGGCGGACGATGCGGATCGAACCCGGCGTCACGCTGGGCGACCTGAACCGCGCCGCCGTGCCGGACGGGCTGCAGTTCCCTGTCGATCCGTCCAGCGCGGACCGCGCGTCGATGGGCGGCATCATCGCCAACAACTCCGGCGGATCGCACACCGTCCGCTACGGCTCCGCGCGCGGCTGGATCCAGTCGCTGGACGTGGTGCTGGCGGACGGCACGCGTGTGACGACAACGCGTGGCGCGCGGGATGAGCACCCGCGGCTGCGGGAGATCCTGGACCAGGTGGACGCGATCATCGCCGAGGACCCGGTGCGCATCGAAGCGCGCTGGCCGAAGGTGCGAAAAAACTCGTCCGGCTACGCGCTGCGCGAGTACCTGCGCTCCGGCGACGCGGTGGACCTGTTCGTCGGCAGCGAGGGGACGCTGGGGATGGTGACGGGCGCCACGGTGCGGCTGGCGCCGATCCCCGCCGCGCGCGGGCTGGCGCTGCTGGAGTTCACCGCGCTGGAGGCCGCGGGCGCGGCGGTGCACCGCATCCTGGAGCTGGAACCGGCGACGTGCGAGATGATCGACCGCACCTTCATCGACCTGGTGCGCGACAGCGGCGAGGATCCCGGCTACCCGCTGCGCCCCGGGCTGGAAGCCATCCTGTTCGTGGAGATGGAGGGCGATTCGGTGAATGAGGTCGCGCGGAAGCTGGAGGCGGTGCGCGCGGCGATGGCCGACGTGGCGGACCACGTCTCCCTGGCGACGGATCCGCACGAGCAGGAGCGCTTCTGGCACGTGCGCCACGCCGCCAGCCCCCTGATCGCGCGGACAGCGGGGCGGCGGGTGTCGATGCAGTTCATCGAGGACGGCGTGGTGCCGGTGGACCGGCTGGCCGACTACATCCGCCTGCTGCGCGAGGTGCTGGCGCGCCACGCGCTCCCCGCCGTCATCTTTGGCCACGCGGGGGATGGCCATCTGCACGTGAACCCGCTGGTGGACATCACGAAGCCCGGCTGGCGCGCGGAGGCGGAGGCGATCGTCTACGAGGTGGCGGAGGGTGTCGCGCGGCTGGGCGGCACCATGGCCGGCGAGCACGGCGACGGCCGCCTGCGCGCGCCGCTGCTGGAGACGATCTGGGGGCCCGAGCTGACGGCGTGCTTCCGCGCCGTAAAGGACGCGTTCGATCCGCTCGGCATCCTGAACCCCGGCGTCATCCTCCCCCTCCCCGGCCAGCGCCCGCTGGACGCGATCAAGTACGCATGAACACAGGCTCCACTCCGTCCATCGCCACGGTCGACGAGTTGATGGACCGGTACCATGCGGGTGAGCGAAATTTCGCCGGGATCGTGCTGCGAGATGCGGTGCTGGGTTCGGTACAGTTGGAGAACGTTGACTTCACGGCAGCAGATCTGACTGGTGTGACGTTCGGCGAGGCAGATCTCACGCGGGTTTGCTTCGATGGTGCTACCTTGGTCAACCTGGGGGTCTACGATGCTTCGGTGGAGGGGTGCAGCTTCAGGGGGGCCGACATTCGATACGCAGATGTCACCTGGAGCGACTGGGATGGAGCGGACTTTACTGACGCGCTCTTTGATGCAGCCACGTTCAAGGAGGTCGGCTTCGGGAACAGCGTGTTCGAGGGAGCCCGGCTGAGAGGCACGGCGCTGATCAATTGCGACATACTAGCACTCTGCCAGTGGAGCGCGACGCTGATCCACACTGGCCCCAGCTACATCGATTACCAGACGATTATCCAGTCTGTACTCGCGCCGGACCTGAAGGATTTTCTGCTTCGCGCCGGCATGCCGCCCATCTTCGTCGACTATTCCGTCGAGTGTGCCTCGGCGATCGACAATCCGCTGCGTTCCGTGATGCGCTCCGCGTTCATCAGCTATGGCGGCCCCGACACCGCGTTCGCGCGCAAGCTGTACGAAGCGCTGCACGAGAACGGGGTGCGGGTGTTCTTTTTTGCCGAGCACGCCACACCCGGCAAGCGGCTGCATCGGCTGATGCGGGAAGGCGTAAACCAGCACGACCGCGTAGTTCTTATCTGCTCGGAAGCATCGCTAAGTAGGCCGGGCGTGTTGAATGAGATTGAGGAGACCCTTGCGCGCGAGGCGCGCGAGGGCGGTGAGAGCTACCTAATCCCGATCCGTCTGGACGACTATGTCTTCAGAGAGTGGGCACCCACCCGCCCGGACCTCGCGCAAGCCATCCGTGATCGGGTCGTCGCCGATTTCACCGGCGCGCTCGACAACAAGGCGAGGTTTGACGCGGCTCTGTTGCGACTGCTTGGGGCACTCAAAAGATAATTCGCCGGTATCCTGAACCCCGGCGTCATCTCTCTTTCCCCGACCAGCGCCCGCTGGATGCCATCAAGTACGTGTAAGGCAGAATTCGCCGCGTCACAAGTTGCCTGGTGATGCGGACAGAAGATCCTTCGGTCGCGGCGAGCGGAAGGCTAGGTCGGGAGGGGCGTCGCTGAATAGAGAAGCTTCCGCAGGTCAACGGCTCGACGACTGATCACGAGCATCCGCGAGTAGATTTCTCAGTCGGCGCCCAGCGTAGGGCAGCAGACGGTTCGGTGCGGCGCCTCCTTCGAAATGACAGGCTGTGGTGAGTGGTAGCCCGGGACGGCATGTTGTTGTACTGCATGCAGTTGAAGCCCCGTTCCGCGAGCGCCAGCGAGTGCAGACGGGGCTTATCGCTTTCCCAGCAGCGGGTTTACCCGCTCATCGCACGCGCTCACCCCCATCCCCTCATCCCGGCTCGCTCAGCCTTAATCCTCCTCTCCGCCGGAAATCCGCTCCGCAATCATCCCGATCAGCGTCTCGCGGTCGTTCAGCGTGGGATCGTCGGTGACGCGCTCCAGAAGGTCGCGCAGGATCTCGCCGTAGAGCGGGCCGGGGGGGATGCCGAGGGCGCGCAGCTCCGCGCCGCCGATGGCCAGGTCGCCGATCTCCAGCGGCGCCGCGCCCACCAGCTCCGTGCGGACGCGCTTCCACAGGCGGTTCGTCTCGTCCAGCCGCGGATCGTCGGCGGCGCGGGCGCGCAGGTCGGCGATGCGCAGGCGGAACAGGTCGTTCACGTACGCGCGGCCGATGCGGCGCAGCCAGCGACGCAGCTCGGGCGGGGGGGCGTCGGACGCGGGGAAGTCCGAGTGTTGCGCGACCAGGTGCACGGCGCGATCGATCTCCGCGTTGGAGAACTTGAGGCGCTTCATCAGCCGGTGGGCCAGTGCGGCGCCGGCTGAGGCGTGGTCGGCTGGATCGGCGGCCTTGCCCACGTCATGCAGCAGCGCGGCCAGGCGCAGCGCCGTGCGATACGCCGGAAGCTCGTCCACGACGCGCAGGAGGTGCGTCCACACGTCCGCAATCCCATCCGCCACGCCTGCGCACGCCTGCAGCTCGGGATACAGGTGCGCCAGCGCGCCACACTGCTCGTACAGGCGCAGCGAGAGCGACGGCGGATCCACCTGCCGAAGCACCTTCAGCAGCTCTTCGCGCACGCGCTCGGCGGAAAGGTGCACCAGCTCCGGCGCGGCATCCCGCGCCGCCTGCCACGTCCCCTCGTCGATGCGCAGCCCGAAGCGGCCGGCGAAGCGCAGGGCGCGCAGCACGCGCAGGCGGTCCTCGCGAAAGCGCTCCGCGGGGTCGCCCACGGTGCGCAGGATGCCGCCGCGCAGGTCCGGCAGGCCGCCGTGCGGGTCCCGCAGCTCGTGCGTGAGGGGGTGCCAGGCGACGGCGTTGATGGTGAAGTCGCGGCGCTGCAGGTCATCCTCCACCCGGTCGGCGAAGATGACGCGCGCGTGGCGGCCGTCCGTCTCCACGTCGCGGCGAAAGGTCGTCACCTCGTACAGGCGCCCGTCTTTCCCCAGCACCCCCACCGTGCCGTGCGCGATGCCGACGGGAACGGTGCGGCGAAAGAGGCGCTGCACGTCGCGCGGGCGGGCGGCCGTGGTCAGGTCCCAGTCGCTGATGGCGACGCTGGAGGCGGTGGGATTCCAGTCTTCGTGATGGCTGCCGGACAGCGCGTCGCGCACGGCGCCGCCCACCGTCCAGGTATCGAACCCCGCGTCGCGCAGCTTGCGCGCGATGAAGAGGACGTCCGGCGGCGGGCGCAGGTCGGGGCGGTCGGACGGCTGGTTCACAAAGGGCTCGGCAGAGGGCGCGGCAGGGAGCCGCAAGGCGTATTCAGGCAACGACTTGGCGAATCGTTAATCTTTGGTTATCTTGTGTTCCTCACCGCGATGCTCACCCCCACAGCACCACGAATGACGATCGCCGATCTGCTCGACCGGTCCGCCGCCGCTGCCTCGTTTCGCGAGGCGCTGATCCACTTTCTGCGCGACGGCCGCTCCAGCGAACGCATCGCATTCAGCGCGGGGTGTCCCGGCATCAAGGTGGAGCGCGCGCTCACCAAGATGCTGGTAGAATATCCGCGCCTCGCCATCGAATCAATCGAAGTGCGTGGCGTGTCGGGGTGCGAGTACTTTCGCGGCAAGCTGTTCGTGCGCACGCTGACGGAGGAACGGCGCGTTGCTTTCCACTGGGACTGCAAGTGGCGCGCGGAACAGGCGGGATGGACCGACTGGTTCGGCTTTCCCGACCAGGGCCGCGCCGCGCGCGAGTTCGGCTGGGACTGCTTCCGCATCTGGATGGAGGAAGAGGTGAGCGCCATCGCCATCCCCATCGACGCCGTCACCCTCACGGACGCCACCACGGCCGAAGTCTTCGCCTGACGCCGCGCGATTCGGTCGATCGAACGGCCGCCCCCTCTCGCACGGGGCGGCCGTTTTCGTTGGCCTCGAGGAGCGCGCCACGTTCGCCGGCTTGCGGATGACGGGGAGCGCCGCGAGCTTCACCCTCCGCTTTCCCCACGTCCCCCGATCCGCCGCCAATGCCGAATCACCGCACGATCCTGCTGCTCATCGTCGGCGCCACGCTGGCCGCGACGTCGTCGGCGGCGCAGGACTCGCCCTTCCAGACGCGCGCGTGCCCGGTTCCCGCGGCAATCCAGGGCTACCCCGTCTGGGCGAAGGCCGCGGACGGGACGGCGCTGGATTCCGCGTGGGCGCGCTCCGTGGGGGACGCCGTGGCGCGGCGGTGGGAGCCGCCCAGCCGCCGGCGTGGCAACTTCGCCGCGCTCAACCGCCTGCGGGACCGCCTTCAGCCGCCCGAGCCGCGCTGGCCCGACGACTGGGCGCCCTCGGCGCGCCACGTGGCGCGCGTGGAGGTGACGCTGCGTCGCGATACCCGGCCCGGCGAGGCGACCGTCACCGCGCCCTCCGGCGATCGCGCCTTCGACCGCACGCTCCCGGAGCTCTTCCGCGACGGCGCGCCGGGAAGCCCGGACCTGCCCGCGCTCCCCGCCGGGCTGGATTCCGTGCGGCTGGTGGTGGGGTTCGGCACCGCGCCCGAAGAGGGTGCGGGGATGGTGCGGTTCGCGGCGCAGCAGACGCCGCTCGCGGTGGTGCCCGGAACGCTGACCGTCGCCCGCCCCAGCACGGCCCCCAGCGCAGGACCGCCGCTCCCGGTGACGGTAAAGTACGACGTCGACGCCGCCGGGCGGATTATCCCCGGCAGCATCCAGGTGCTCGAAGGCTCGGACCGGTCGATGAACAGCTCCGTTCAGGCCGGCCTGCTGCGGGCGCGCTTTACCCCCGCGCAGTCCAACTGCCGCCCCATCCCCCTCAGCGCCGTCCAGCAGTTCGGCGGCCGCTGAACGCGACGGGCCGGTAGATGGAAAACGGCGGCACCCCTGGATCGGGGTGCCGCCGTTCTTCATCCACCGACAAACCGAAGCCTTCGATCAGGCGCAGCCGCAGCCGCCCTGGCGAATGGTCTCGTCTTCCATCGCGATCTCCGCCGGCGTGGGCTGAAAGGCGCCGGGGGAAAGCTCCAGCATGCGGCGCAGCGAGCGCTCGGCGCGGACGCGCACGTCCTCGTCCAGCACCAGCTCGTGCTGCTGGTGGTCCAGGCACCAGGCCAGCTTGGCCAGCGTGTTGACCTTCATGTTGCCGCAGATGGCCGCGCCGCTGAGCGGCACCAGCGTCTTTTCCGGAAAGCGCGCCTTGAGCCGGTCCACGATGCCGCGCTCCGTGCCGAAGATCACCTCGTCGTTCTGCTCGGCGATGTCCACCATCTTGGCCGTCGAGGCCACCATGTCGGCGTGCGCGAGCAGCTCCGCGCGCGCCTCGGGGTGGATGACGACGAGCGCGCGCGGATGCTTCTTCTTGGCCGCGGCCAGCTCGTCCATCACCAGGTCGTCGTGCACGTAGCAGTAGCCGTCCCACGCCACGATGCTGCCGGGCTGCACCGCCCCGTCCTCGCGGCCGGCGATCACGTACGGGCGCCCGCTCTTTTCCGCCGCGTACCGGGCCAAGTTGCGGTCGGGGACAAAGAGGATGGTACGGTCGGCGGGAACGCTGTTCACCACCTGCACCGCGTTGGCGCTGGTGCAGCAGACGTCGCTCTCCGCCTTGACCTCGGCGGTGGAGTTGACGTAGGCCACCACCACCGCATCCGGGTAGCGCGCCTTGAGCCGCCGCAGGGCATCGCCCGTGACGAAGTCGGCCATGGGGCAGCCGGCACGCAGGTCGGGCATCAGCACCTGCTTCTCCGGCGACAGGATCTTGGCCGTCTCGGCCATGAAGTGCACGCCGCAGAAGACGATGACGTCGGCGTCGGTGCGCGCGGCCTCCTGCGAGAGCCCCAGCGAGTCGCCCAGAAAGTCGCTGACCTCCTGGATTTCCACGCGCTGGTAGTTATGGCCCAGGATTACGGCGTTCAGCTCCGTCTTGCGGCGCTGAATGCGCTCGGCGAGCTCCTGGCGGGAGAGCCGGGCGTAGTCCAGCGGCGAGCGCAGCGTATCGACAACCTGGATCAAGGGCGGCCTCCAGCCGTGGGGGACGATTCTCGAAATGAGAATATCGCGAGATCGTGACGAGAAATCAAGTACGGAAGTTTCATTCTCCTGATGTCGGGGTGACCTTCCAGAGGCATACCCGGCGCGTCACACGTTGATTTCCTGAGAGGGTGTTGCTAAAACCTCTACCGAAGTGTTGACCTCCTGAGGGAGCGCCACGCATAACCTCAATACAGACAACCGCTCGCGCGCGACCGAAGGACCTCCTCTCGGCCATCGTGGGGCTGGCTTCACGGCACTGATCCAGCCCCCAGGTGCTGCCGCGAGATCCTTCGGTCGGCGCCCGGGTGCCTGTGTAGCAGCAGGTTCGACGCGGCGCCTCTCTCCGGAAATCAAGCTCTCGGGGAGATTCTTAGACACACTCTCGGGAAGTCATACCGCGTTTCGTAGGATAGTTCTGGAAAATCGGCCACCGTCGCGAGGGGCGGCGTAGGGCAGACTCCATCGCGCTCCGGACAGAGATCCTTCGGTCGGCGCACGGGCTGGTACGCGATTCCGCGGGTGTCGAGCGGG
>DASTVC010000089.1:0-2221 GCA_035759295.1 Longimicrobium sp.
CTGCTGGACGCGGAGGCGGTGGGCGGCCTGCGCGGCCTGCGGCGTATCCTCTGCGGCGGCGAGGCGCTGCCGGGCGCGCTGGTGGAGCGCTGCCGCCGGATTCTGCCCGGGGGGGAGCTGCACAACCTGTACGGCCCCTCCGAGGCGGCGACGGCGGTCACCGCGCCGCGTGTTTCGGCGGAGGACGGGCGCGCGGCCGTGCCCATCGGCGGACCCAGCGCCAACGCCCGCGTCTACGTGCTGGACGAGGCGGGGGAGCCGGTGCCCGTGGGCGTGGCCGGCGAGCTGTTCATCGGCGGCGTGCCCGTGGCGCGCGGCTACCTGGGCCGCCCGGAGCTTACGGCCGAGCGCTTTGTCCCCGATCCGTTCGGCGGCGAGCCCGGCGCGCGGCTGTATCGCACGGGTGACGTGGTGCGCTGGCTGGCGGATGGGCAGCTGGCATTCGTGGGCCGCAACGACGACCAGGTCAAGGTGCGCGGCTTTCGCGTGGAGCTGGGCGAGATCGAGGCCCGCCTGCGCGAGCACCCGGGCGTGCGCGAGGCCGTCGTCCTTGCCCGCGAGGACGTGCCCGGCGACCGGCGCCTGGTGGCCTACTGCGTGGCGGACGCGGCGGTGGGGGTGGATTCGCTGCGGGCGCACCTGGCCGAGCGGGTGCCGGAGTACATGGTGCCGGCGGCGTACGTGCGGCTCGACGCGCTGCCGCTCTCCCCGAACGGCAAGCTGGACCGCGGGTCGCTGCCCGCCCCCGAGGCCCAGGCCTACGCCTCCGGCGCGTACGAGCCGCCGGCGAACGATACGGAGAAAGCGCTGGCGGAGATCTGGGCGGAGGTGCTGGGCGTGGAGCGGGTGGGGCGCGGGGACAACTACTTCGCGCTGGGCGGGCATTCACTGCTGGCCGTGCGGGGGATCGCGCGCATCCGCCAGGCGCTGGGGGTGGAGATCCCCCTGTCGGACGTCTTCTCGCATCCCACGGTGGAATCGCTCGCCGCACGCCTCTCCGCGCCGGATGCCGCCGTGTCCGCCGACCTGGCCATCGCCGTCCGCGCGACGGGTTCGGAGCCGCCGCTCTTCCTGGCGTACACGGGCGCGGGGTCCGTCGCCTACGCGCAGAAGCTCCATCCCCACCTCGACCGGGACGTGCCGGTGTACGCGCTCCCTGCGCCGCCCCTGTCCGACGCGCAGCCGCGGACGGTGGAAGGGATGGCGTTGCGCCTGCTGCGGATGATCCGCGAGTTGCGGCCGGGGGGGCCGTATCGCCTGGCGGGATGGTCGTTCGGCGGCGTGCTGGCGTACGAGATCGCCGCGCAGCTCATCGCGCAGCATGAGACGGTGGAGTTCGTGGGGATGATCGATTCGTACGCCCCCGCCTACACGTCGATGGATGCGCAGGACGCGGAGACGTCATCGGAGCCGGAGGCGCGAGAGCACCGGCGCGTGCACCAGCAGGCGCTGCGGGCATACGATCCACGGCCGCTCCCCGTCGTGGTCCACCTCTTTGCCGCCCGGGCGAGCCCGATGGAAGACCCGTCGCGCGGCTGGCGGGACCTGCTCCCCGAGGGGTCGCTGCAGGTGACGCCCGTGCCGGGGACGCACTCGTCCATGATGGATCCGCCCAACGTGGCCGTGCTGGGCGAGGCGCTCTCGCGGGGCCTCCGGGCGGGAGCCGCGTCGAGCGGAGCCCCGGAATGATGGCGGGTGTGGTCGAAAAGACGTCACGCGGAGACGCGGAAAAACGGACGAGCCGCGGAGATCTCTCCGCGGCTCGCTCTTTTTCCTCCGCGTCTCCGCGTGAGACCGGACCCGATCAATGATACGGAACCCGGCAGAGGAGCACCGATAAAGCGGACGGTGTCATTCTGAGGGAGGCGCGCGCGACGTCCCTTCCCGTCGCACCCTTGCCTGTGCGCCGACCGAAGAATCTCTACGATGGGCACACGGTCCTGTCGGCTACGTCGGCCTCAGCGCGAAGGACCCCGCCCGTTTCCGATAAAGATTCTTCGGTCGGCGCCACGGGCTGGAGCGTGAAGACGGCTTCACGTGGCGCCTCCCTCAGAATGACAGCGATCTTCTAATAAAGCGGACGGTGTCATTCTGAGCGAGGCGCGCGCTCCACCCCTCCCACACGCACCCTTGCCTGTGCGCCGACCGACGAATCTCTACACTGGGCACACGATCCTGTCGTGTCGGCTACGGCGGCCTCGGCGCGAAGGGCCCCGCCCGT
>DASTVC010000090.1:0-4397 GCA_035759295.1 Longimicrobium sp.
CCTGAGGCGCTGGGGCAGCCAGTTCCACGTGTCCGCGCGCAACCCGTTCACGCTGCTGGCGCATGTGGGCGAGGACTGCGCCGGCGCCGTGCAGTTCTGCCGCCCCGATCGCGTCGCCGAGCTGCTGACGAAGACCGACTCGCCGGTGCGATGGCTTGCGGAGGCGGAGGTCGCCGAGACCCTGCGGGAGCTGCGCACCGAGAACGCGACGGGGCGGGTGGCCGCGGATCCCGGGTACTTCAGCCTTCCCGGGGCGCAGCCCAAGACGGCCCTGCTGCACCAGGACGGCCGGTGGGGCGTCCCCTCGGGCCGCATCCCGACCACGCACATCCTCAAGCCCCCGCTCGGAGACCTGGATGGTTTCGCGGAGAACGAGCACCTGTGCCTTCGCCTGGCCGGCGCCCTCGGACTGCCCGTCGCCCGCTCGGAGGTGATGCGGTTTGCGCACGAGGTGGCGATCGTGGTCGAGCGGTACGACCGCGTGGTGGTCGGGGAATGGATCGCGCGCGTTCACCAGGAAGACTTCTGTCAGGCGCTGGGCGTTCCGCCGCGGATCAAGTACCAGGCAGAAGGCGGCCCGGGGGTGGGGGCCATGGCCGCCGTTCTCCGCGAGTTCTCCAGCGCGCCGGACGAAGACCTCGACACGCTGCTGCGCGCGCTCGCGCTCAACTGGGTGATCGGGGGGACGGACGCCCACGCCAAGAACTTCTCCGTGCTGATCGCCGCCCGTCAGGTGCGGCTGGCGCCACTGTACGACGTCGCGAGCGTGCTGCCGTACCCGCGCCGCATCCCCCTGCAGAAGGCGAATCTGGCGCTGCGTGTGGGAGGCGAGTACCGGCTGGTGAAGATTGGGCGCCGGCATTGGGAACGCCTGGTGGCGGAGATGGGGCTCGGCGCCGACGCGGTGGACCGTGTCCGCGAGGTCGTCCGCGAGGCCCCGAGCCGGATGGAGGACATCTGCGCGGCGGCCCGTGGTGAAGACATCGACCACCCGGTGGTGGATGTGCTCGACGATGCGGTGCGGAGAAACGCAGAGCGTTGCCTGGCTGCCCTCGACCGGGAGGGCTACGGAATGGGATGATTCGTCCGCGTCGGGTTCCGCCCGTGAGTGCGGCTGGGTCACATGAGGCCCGCCTGCGTACGCACAGGCGGGCCTCGACGCAGCCGGCCTCCGCGATCCCGTGGACCTTCACTCTGTCAGGTCGACGGCGCGGAGAAACGCCGCCTCGATACGTCGGTGAATCTGCTGATGGAACCAGGCAGCGGGAACCCGCTGGACCGCAGCGGGGTTATCGAAATGAATCCCATCACGCATGTCCATGGTGTAACCCGATGCGGTTGCAGCGCTTCGGGGAACGGATCGTGCTCTTTGCGCGCGTCCGCAGGGGATCCATTGGAGACCGCGACTCCTTTCTCGCCAGTCGGGAAGGCCGCATCCCCGCTCGCATAAACGGCAGTACCGCATGATCAAGCACCCCCGCACGCCCCTGTTCGCGGCCCTCGTGGGCCTGGCGACCGGCCTTGCATTCAGCACGGCTTCGGGGGAACGTGCAATCTTCTCCTACATCCCTGCGGTAGAAGATCTTACGCCGCACGTGCCCGATGATCCCATGCCCGCGCTCACGCACGCGGGGATGGCGCTGGCCATGCGCGACGCGGAGGGGAACCTGGAGGCGGGGCGCCCCTGGGCGGCGTGGAAGCAGCTGCGCGGCTACGTAAAGGATCCCGCGGACGCGCCGGATGCGGTGGTGCTGACGGCGGCGCGCGCGGCGGCGGGGTGGGACGGATGGAGCCACGTCCGCCGCCTGCTGGAGGGCCGGGACTGGCTGGCGGAGCGCTCGCGCGGCGAGGGGATGTACCTGCTGGCCCGCGCCAACGAGGCGCGCCAGGAGTGGGGCACAGCAGCGGATGGATATCGCGCCTACCTGGCGAACGGCCGCGCCGAGCATCGCGCGGAAGCCGGCGCGCGCCTGGCCCGCGCCCTGTCGCGCGGGGATGATGCGCGCGGGGCGGCGGAGGCGTATGCCCGCGCAGCGAAGGCGGGCGGCGAGGGCGCGGACTGGATGTACGCGCTGGAGGCGGAGACGCGGGCCCGCGCGGGGGACGCGGATGCGGCGCGCGCGGCGTCCGCGCCCAGCGCCAGCGCCCCCGTGCGCCTGCGCCAGGCCCGCGCCGAGGCGCGCCTATGGCTGGGCCGCGGCGACACGGCCCGCGCGCTGGACCGCCTGGCCCGCGAAGAGCCGATCCTCAACGCCTCCGCCGCGGCGCCGGAGGCCGCGGAGATCGCGCTGGAGCGCGCGCGGCTGCTGGACGCCACCGGCCGCGACGCCGAGGCGCTCGCGGAGCTGCGCGAGGTCGCGGCGAACACGCGCGTGCCGGGTGCGCTCCGCATCCGCGCGGCGGCGCGCCTGGGAGAGATGGCGGGAACGCGCACCGCGGACGAAGAGCTCGCCCGCGCCGCCGCGTACGAGGCCGGCAAGCGCCCGGGGCTGGCCGCGCGGGCGCTGCGCTCCGCGTTCCGCGCCGGCGCGCCGGACGATCCCGCGCAGCGGCTGCGGCTGGGCAAGCTGCTGTTCGAGGAGCGCGACTTTCGTCCCGCGCGCGAGACGCTGACGGATGCGGCGGAGCGGCTGGCGGACCCCGCGCTGGCGGGTGAGGCGGAGCTGTACGCCGCCCGCGCGCTCGTCCGCCTGGGGAGCGACGACGGCTACGCGGAGATGCGCAAGCTGGTGGAAAAGCGTCCCGGCACCGCGGCCGCCGGCAGCGCGCTCTACCTGCTCGGCGACGCGGCGGAGAACCGCGAGGCGGCCATCGCCTACTACCGGCGCGCGGCGGACGTGGCCGCGTCGCCGGACGCGCGCGAGGCGCTGTACCGCGTGGGCGACCGGCGGCTGAAGAACAAGGATCCCGCCGGCGCGGCCGCGGCGTGGGAGCAGTACGCGGGCCGCTACCCCACCGGCACGCAGACGGCGGAGGCCGCCTACCGCGCCGGCGTGCTGCACGAGCGCGCCGGGCGTGACGAAAAGGCGCGGGCGATGTACGCCGCCGCCATCGCCGCCGACCCGGTGTCGTACTACGCCATCCGTGCGGCGGACCGCATGGGCACGGACCCGCTGGCCCGCGCGCTGGCCAACGACCGCCCCTGGCCCAGCGCCCCCGGCGACGCGCGCGAGGCGGCGCTTGCCCTGGGCCGGCTGGCCGCGCTGCACCGCGCCGGGCTGTCGGACGAGTGGAAGCAGGAGCTCGACTGGCAGACGCGCCGCCTGGACAGCCGCCCCGGCGCGCTGCTGGCGCTGGCGGAGGGGCTGAGCGCGGGCGGGCAGACGGTGGAAGGCATTCGCCTGGGCCGCGAGCTGCTGGAGCGCCGCGGCGGCGAGTGGGATGCGCGGCTGCTGCGCGTGGTCTTTCCCTTCCCTTTCCGCGACCTGCTGCAGGACGAGGCGAACCGGGTGGACGTGGATCCCTACCTGCTCGCCGGCCTGGTGCGGCAGGAGTCGTCGTTCAACCCGCGGGCGCGCTCGTGGGTGGGGGCCACGGGGCTCAGCCAGATCATGCCCACCACGGGGCAGTGGCTGGCGCCGGGCGCGGGGGTCAGCAACTTCGACCCCAGCCTGCTGGCGGTGCCGGAGATCAACCTGCGCATGGGCGCCCGCTACCTGCGCGACCAGCTGCGGCGCTACGGCGGCAAGCGCGACCTGGCCCTGGCGGCGTACAACGCGGGCCCCAGCCGCGCGGACCGGTGGCGCCGCGAGCTGGGCTACGGGGGCGACCCCGACCGGTTCCGCGAGCGCATCCCCTTCGCCGAGACGCGCGAGTACGTGCAGGTCGTCATCCGCAACGCCGTCGTCTACCGTCGGCTGTACGGCGGCGACCGCTCGCCCGGGCTCTCGGGCGGCGGGTCGTAAACTTTCGGCGCCGCCCCGCCGTAGGGGGGAAACACGGGGGGCGCGGCGGTGTATCTCGTTGACCGACGCCGCGTCCGCGAACTATCCTGTTGCGGCGCGGCGTGCGTACGTTCCGCACGTTCCAACCGTCCGGCGGCCGGCCCGGCCACTGAACGATTCTCCGTATGACGCGAATCCATCGACTGACGGCGGCGTGGGTGCTGCCGGCGGCGCTCGTCCTGGGCGCGGCGCCGGCGGGCGCACAGTCGCTGCGCGGCTCGCCCGCCAGCATAGACCGCATGTACAACCACGCGCGGTCCGCCGACCTCACGTTCTACCGCACGGGCGTGGGCGTGCGCGGCGCGGCGCGCGAGGGCGACCTGGTGCGCATGAGCGGCAACGACGACTACCGGCTGGCGGGGGTCTCGTACCCGTACGCGCTGGGCAGCACGCGCACCTTCGTGCAGCGGCTGGGCGCGCAGTACCACGAGGTGTGCGGCGAAAAGCTGGTGG
>DASTVC010000091.1:0-2632 GCA_035759295.1 Longimicrobium sp.
ATCGCACCACCTGATGGGCGATCTTGTGAACGATGCACTCGCGCCACGGTCGGAGCTGACAGGCACTCGAACTTATCCGTGACTGTCGTTCCCTCCGCGGCTCCGCGTTAACTGTCCTTTCCGCGAGCATTGTGAACCGTCGGTAATCGTCGCGGTGAGGGCGCCCGCGACGTGATGATCTTCCATCTGATTGAATACACATCAGTTCATCGCCCGATTTACTTGCGCCACCGCGTTTTGGCGGGGTAGATTCGCGCATGGACCACGACGACATCGCTTCCGCCGATCCCACGCCCGCCGACGCCGACGCGCCGGCCGAGACGCGGGCGGGGACCGTGGCGCTGGTGGGGTATCCCAACGCCGGCAAGTCGTCGCTGATGAACCAGATGGTGGAGCAGAAGCTCAGCATCGTCACCCCGCTGGCGCAGACCACGCGGGAGCGGGTGCTGGGCATCGACACCCGCGACGGCGTGCAGATGGTGTTCGTCGACACGCCGGGGCTGGTGGAGCCGCGCTACCTGCTGCACAAGTCCATGCTGCACCAGGCCATGGAGGTCATCCACGACTCCGACGTGGTGCTGCTGCTGGTGGACGCGGCCGCATCATCCGGCGTGCCCGAGTTCTCGGACGACGTGCTGGGGCTACTGGCGCGCGCAAAGTCGCTCATCGTCGTCAGCAACAAGACGGACCTGGCGCGGCCGGGGCAGCTGGCGCGGGTAAAGGCGTGGGCGGAGCAGCGCTTTCCCGAGGCCGCGGTGTTCGAGGTGTCGGCGCTCACGGGGGACGCGGTGGAGGCGCTGCGGGGGGAGATCGCGACGCGGCTTCCCGTCTCGCCCTTCCTGTATCCCGAGGACGACGTCTCGTCGCAGCCGGTCCGCTTCTTCGTAGCGGAGCTGGTGCGCGAGACGGCCTTCGAGATGTTCGACAAGGAAGTGCCGTACAGCGTGGCCGTGAAGGTGGACGAGTTCCGCGAGGCGGCCACGCCGGTGTACATCCGCGCGACCATCTACGTGGAGCGGCCCACGCAGAAGGCCATCGTGATCGGCAGCGGGGGCGCGGCGATCCGCAACCTGGGCCAGGCGTCGCGGGAAAAGATCGAGGAGTTCGTGGGCGCCCCGGTGTACCTGGACCTGTGGGTCAAGGTGCTGCCGCGCTGGCGCAGGGACCCGGTGGCGCTGCAGCGCTTCGGGTTCCAGGTCCCCAAGGCGGAGCAAGGAAAGTGATGGAGTCCTGGCTGCTGGAGCTGCTGGTGTGTCCGAAGTGCAAGGGGGAGCTGCGGCACGAGCAGAGCCCCGAGGCGCTGGTGTGCGAGCGCGACCGGCTGCGCTACGAGGTGCGCGACGGCATCCCCATTCTGCTCATCGACGAGGCCCGGCCGCTCGACGCGGCCGCCGCGCCCGCGTGAGCCGTCTTGCGCCCGTGTTTGACAGCCCCGCGTCCGTTCCGGTAGAATCTTCCCGCCAGACGTCCCCTCGACGCCCAGACCGAGCTCCATGTCCCAGCGCGTGATCCTGCACTTCTCGCCGCACGGCCGCCCCGCTCCGGCGGTGGTCCGCGCGTTCGCCGAAGAGCGGGAGCTGCCCATCGTGGAGGCCGTGACCGCGTCCGAGGTGCAGGAGCGCGTGGGCCGCGCCTATCCCGCCGCGCTGGTCCTGGACGCCTCACCGGGCTCGGACCAGGCGCTGCGGGTGTGCCAGGCGGTCAAGGGCGAGTCGTTCACCTCCGTGGTCCCCGTCATCATGTACCTGGCCGACAACGGCGGGGGGACGGAGGCGTCGGCGGTGGCGCTGGAGGCGGGGGCGGACGAGGTGCTGGGCCACGGGCTGAGCGAGCGGGAATGCAGCCTGCGCCTGCGGATGGCGCTGCGGCGGGCGGAGCGCGACGTGAGCGTGCACCCCACCACGCTCCTTCCCGGCACGGTGCAGATCGAGCGCGACATTGCCCAGCGGCTGGAGCGGGGGGACAAGTTCGCGGTGTGCTATGCGGACCTGGACCACTTCAAGGAGTTCAACGACCGGTACGGCTACAACAACGGCGACCGGGTGATCCTTATCCTTTCGCGCATCTTGCGCGACGTGGTGCGGGCGCACTCGCAGGCGTCGTTCGTGGGCCACATCGGCGGCGACGACTTCATCTTCAACGCGCCGCTCACCGAGTTCCGCCGCTGCTGCGAGGACGTGATCGCGGTGTTCAGCGACCTCATCCCGCTGCACTACGCGGTGGAAGACCGGGAGCGGGGCTTCTTCATCGGCAAGGACCGCCGCGGCGAGGAGTACGAGGTGCCGCTGATGACGCTGTCCATCGGCGTGGTGACCAACGAGCACCGCACGTTTGTGCACACGGCGCAGATCAGCGAGCTGGCGACGGAGATGAAGGCGTACGCAAAGACGTTCTCCGGGTCCATCTACGTGGTGGACCGGCGGCACGGCGGCCCCCAGGGCACGGCCGGCGAAGGACAATAATCCAGCAGACCCGGGTTGCAAGGTACATGAACGTTCAGTGCACGCACTGCAGCACCGTGTTCCGGGTAGATCCCCGGAAGGTCCCCGCGTCCGGCGTGCGGGTCCGCTGCTCCATCTGCCGCGGCATCTTCGAGATCACGAACTCCGACACGGTCGACGCCCCGCCGTCC
>DASTVC010000092.1:0-4100 GCA_035759295.1 Longimicrobium sp.
AGCGACAGGCGGGGGGTGAAGGTCCAGTCCACCCGCGCGCCCAGCGAGAAGGTGGTCTGGTCCAGCTCGCCGAAGACGTAGCGCGCGCCGTAGGTGTCCGCTGCCCGCGCGTCGCCGGTGGTGCGGACGTACTGCGCCGTGTACTGGTTGCGCGAGAACGCCGGCTCCAGCTGCACCCGCACCGCCGTGCTGGGGCGGAAGGTAGACCACGAGGCGATGCTCCGCTCGCGCAGCCCGGACCTGTCCTCGCGGTACGACAGCTCGCTGCCGAAGAACAGCGGCTTGCGCGAGTCCGTCTCTACCCAGCCGCGCAAGCTCCACTGCGCCGGCGTGGCGCTCAGCGGGCCGCCGCGCGTCAGCCGGTCGTTCGCGTACTCGGGGCGAATGCCGCCCTGGATCCCCGCGCCCCAGAAGTTGGTGAAGCTGGCGCTGGCGTTGCCCGCGTAGCCGTCCAGAATGCGGTCGCCGCCAAAGTTCCAGGCGCGGAACTGCCACGCCGAGTAGCTGTGGCTGCGCAGGATCCCCGTCTGCTTGTTGACGCTGCGTCCCAGGAAGGTGGCCACGCTGATGGCGTCGGCGCGGGTGTGGTAGCCCAGGTCGTTGATCTCGAACCCGGGGCTCACCTCCTTGAGCTGCACCGACGCGTCCCAGCTCCCCGCGTGCTGCAGCGACACCTCGCCGATGTGGCCCGACAGGCTGGTGCGGGTGTCATCTACCGAGAGGTAGTCCGCGTCCGGGCGCTGGTAGTAGCGGGCGGAGCCGCGCTGGGTGTTCAGGATGACGCCCGGCGTGCCGTTCACCTGCGTCCCCGCCGCGTAGCCGCTGAGCGTCCAGGCGCGGTTGCTCCAGGTGTGCAGAAAGTCGGCGCCGGCCACATAGGCGCTGCGGTGCAGCATCCCCTCCAGCACCTCGTCGCCCAGCTCGCGGTTGCTGGCGGTGAACAGGCCGCCCAGCACCGTGGCGCCCGCGTTCAGGTCCCGCCGCACGCGGCCCACGAAGTAGTTGCTCAGCGGCTCCACCTGCGCCGATCCCTCGGTGCCGTCCGGCGCCACGAAGCGGGCGCCCTCGCGTCCGGTGACGGCGTCCATCACCCCCACCGACCAGCCGCCGGGCGTGCGTCCGCTCACCTTGGCGGCGCCCAGGATGCGCGTCTGCTGCGGCGCGTCGACGAACGCCACGCCCGGTCCGCCCAGCACCCGCTGCGGCGAGCGCCCCACGCGGCGGGAGTAGAAGTACTCCTGCGAGCCGTACTTGTTGAACGCACGCGTCTGGCCGAAGCGAAAGACGTCGGATCCCTCCGTGAAAAAGGGCCGCCGCTCGCTGAAGAAGGTCTCGAACGCCGACAGGTTCACCTCCGCCGGGTCCGCCTCTACCTGCCCGAAGTCGGGGTTGATGGTGGCGGAGAGGGTAAAGCCCTGCGGCAGCCCCAGCCGCAGGTCCGCGCCCGCGTCGATCCCCGGCTCCGTCTCGCTGTAGAACGGGTCGTCGGCGTCGCCGGGGGCGCGGGTCACGCGGGCGCTGGCGTAGGGAAGGATCTCCAGCGCGCGGGGGGATTTGACGCCGTCCAGCCCCGTCATGGTCCCGAAACTGGAGACGAAGCCCGGCGTGTTGCGCGTCCACGGCGACCAGCTGGCCCGCTCGCCGCGCCGCGCCACGTCGCGCATCACCTGGAAGCCCCACGTCCGCGCGTCGCCCGCGTCGCCCCCAAAACGCAGCTGCGACAGGGGGATGCGGTACTCCGCCGTCCATCCAGCGGAATCCACCGCCGTGCCCACGGTCCACACGGCGTCCCACGAACCGTCCTCGTTCTGGTCGTCGAAGTGGTACACGTCGCGCTGCACGCCGCGCGGGTTCACGGTAAAGCGAAAGCCGCTGCGGTGGTCGTGGCGGCTGTCGATGATCACGTGCACGAAGTCGCTGTACAGCCCGGTGGCGTCGCGGCGGGCCAGCGGCGCGGCGATGCTGTCGGGATGCGGGTCCAGCATCCGCACGCCCACGTACACGGCCTCGTCGTCGTACAGCACGCGCGCCTCGGTGCGGTAGGTGGGCGCGGCGCCGGCCTGTGGATAGCTCTGGGTAAAGTCGGTGGCGGGCTGGGCCTGCTGCCACGCCGTCTCGTCCAGCCGCCCGTCGATGTGCATCTCGCCCTGCACCCGCGCCGCGCGCAGGCTGGCCGCCACGGGCGCCACCGCGGGTGCGGATGCGGGCTGCGAGGTCTGTGCGTTCGCGCTCTGGACGCCGGCGAGCACCGCCAGCGTGGCCGGGAGGACGAGGCGAAGGGAGGATCTCATAGGGAAGACTCGGAAGGAGGGCAGGCTGCTAATTTTCCAACACGTGCTGAATATTCAGCACGTGTCCGCCGCTGTCAAGCTTCACGGCGCGGACGTTCGGACGGCGTTGGGATGCGTTCAATCCACGAATGGTTGCAGGCATCCCGGAAGCGGCCGAGATCCTCGAAAACACAACGGATTCGCCTCACACGGAGTCAGCGGAGTGAACGGAGTTTGCGCGTGCTGGATCCCCCGTTTGGAGGCGTGATCGACACCAGGAGACGTGCGGTTGTCTCGAGTTCCCTACAGTCCGCGGCGCGCCGAAGAGGCCGGGAGAAGCAGTATCCAGAACACCCCTCCCCCGCAGTTTGGGGGAGGGGTCGCCGCGAGCCGCGAGGAACGAGCGGCGAAGACGGCGGGGGAGAGGGCCTCCCCGTCGCAGACGGGGCGCCGCGGAAGGCGATCGCAAGCCGCGCGCCCTGTACGGGCCGCAGCGTGGGATCGGCGTGTGCGCAAGCGCTTGATCCGCCTGCGGATGGACGGATGGGCGCACGGAATGCGCCGTCGCGAAAGGGGGTGGATTGTTTGCGCGGCCCACATGCGCTACCTTGGGGATCTCACCCCTCTGCGCGGCAGGCCTCCAACGGGTACCCCCGGTGCGCCACGCCGCGCGCAGACTCCGCCTGCCGCGATGGACCTTCGCGACACCCTTCTCCGCGTCTACGAAAGCGCCGACCCCGCGTCCGCGCTGCGCGCCCTTGCGGGTGACGCTCGCGGCGCCGTGTGGGTGCACGCGCGCGAGGGTCCCGTCGCCGCCTGGCCGGACGACGCCGCCGTCTCCGCGCCCCTGCGCGAGGCCGCCCTGCACGCGTCCGCTCTGTCCGTCCATCCCCTGAGCCCCGCCTTTCCCGACGACGCCGCGCAGCACCCGGGCGCGTCCGCGCTCCTCATCCCCCTGCGCAACGGCTCCGCGGAGCCAAAGGGCGCCGTGGTGCTCATCGGCGCGGGCGACGTGCAGCCGGGGGCGCCGGAGTGGGTGCGGGTGGCCGCCGCGCTGGCGCACATCGGTGAGCAGGCCGAGCGGGTGCGGGCGCTGGAGGAGGAGCGCGACACCCTGCGCCGCCGCGCGGAGGAGAGCGAGGCGCTGCACGTGCTCGGCCTGGCCGCCAACCGCACGCTGGATCCCGACGAGGTGCTGCAGATGGTGGCGCGCTTCACCCGCACGCTGCTGGGCGCGCACTACGTCACCGTGAGCGCCACGCAGGGCGGCCGCATCCGCACCCTGGCCTCCGCTGGCCTGCGCGCCGCCGGCGACGCCGACGACCCGTTCGCGGACCGCGTGGCCAGCGCCGGCAAGCCGCTCACGCTGGAGGCGGAGGACGACGGCCGCGTCCCCGAGCCCTTTCACGCCGCGGAGGGGATGCGCGTGGGGCTGGGCGTGCCGCTGGCGCTGTTCGGCGAGACCTTCGGCGCGCTGGTGATCGGCTACCGGCGGCCGTACGAGATCATCCCCCGCGACGTGCGGCTGGCGCTCACCCTCGCTGGACACGCCGCGGTGGCCATCAGCAACGCGCGGCTGCACGGCGCGCTGGCGGAGCGGTCCACGGAGCTGGAGCGGGCCAACGAGGAGCTGCGCTGGAGCGCGGCCGCCAAGGACCGCTTCTTCGCCTCCGTCAGCCACGAGCTGCGCACGCCGCTGAACGCCATCCTGGGCTACAACGCGCTCCTGCTGGACGGCGTCGTTGGCCAGCTGCCCCCGGAGTCGGCCGCGTTCCTGGGCCGGGCCCAGCGCGCCACGCAGAACCTGCTCTATCTCGTCAACGACGTGCT
>DASTVC010000093.1:0-4830 GCA_035759295.1 Longimicrobium sp.
GGGGCCCACGCGCTCCGCCCACTCCGGGATGACGGCCGCGGCCTCCACCTTGGGGGCCATGCCCGTGCGCTCCAGAAAGCGGGCGAGCACATCGCCCACCGACTGCGGTTTTCCGGTGCCAGGTTCGCGGGTGCGGTTCACGGCTGCTTGCGGCGAGGACGGATGGCGGACCCGGTAATTTAGCATCGCCCGCGCGTGCGCGAAACCACGTTGCGTGGGGGCCTGCCCCCGCCTCGTTCCACAGCGGGTTGTGTGTGGATACGATGCGCGGCGTAGCGCGAAACGGGCCGCTCCGGACGCGCCAGCCGTGGGTCGCGAGGGGCAGAGTTCGATCCAACCGATGCCCATCAGCCCGCCACCACCACGCCATCGCGAATCCCCCAGCGGGGGAGCGCCTGGCCGCGCAGCTCGAAGTCGGTGGGCTTGGGGGAGGTCAGGATCACCTGGCCTCCCTCCTCCGTCTCGATCCAGTCGACGATGCGCTGCGAGCGGCCGGGGTCCAGCTCGGCGAACACGTCGTCGAGCAGGATGATGGGCTCGCGGCCGCGGGCGGCATGGATGGTCTCGGCCTCCACCATCCGCAGCGCAATGGCGGCGGTGCGCTGCTGGCCGCCGCTACCGTACGTGCGCAGCTCCAGCGCCGCCCCGTCCGCGCCGCTGATGCTGAAGCGCAGGTCGTCGCGGTGCGGGCCCACCAGCGTCATCCCGCGGCGCTGCTCCCGGTCGGCGCTGCGGCCCAGCGCCTCACGAAAGGCCACGGCCAGCTGCGCCTCGCCCGTGCCCTCGCCCATCTCGGGCGCGGAGGGCGCGTAGGCCATGCGCCCCGGCTGCCCGCCCGCCACCCGCGCGTAGTGCGACGCGAAGCTTTCCGCGTGCTCCGCCACCCACGCCGTCCGCGCTGCCGCAACCCGGCTTCCGGCCAGCACCAGCCCCTCGTCCCACGCCTCGATCAGCGCGCGGGGGCTCCCCTGCCGCAGCAGCGTGTTGCGCTGAAAGAGGGCCTGACGGTAGCGCTGGATGGCGTGCAGGTATCCCGGCTCGGCCAGCGAGAGGACGATGTCCAGGAACCGCCGCCGCGCGCCCGGTCCCCCCGCCACCAACTCCACGTCCGACGGGGAGAAGATGACGGCGCCCACCTGCCCCAGCGCATCGCCCAGCCGGTCCGGCTCCGCGCCGTTCACCGCCACCTTCTTCTTGCGCGCCCGCCGGTCGAAGGCGGCGGATACGGACCGCTCGCGCCCTTCGTCGTCCGCCAGCCGCCCTTCGACCCGAAAGACCTCCTCGCCGAAGCGGACGAGCTGCTCGTCGGGGGCGCCGCGGAAGGAGCGGAAGATCTCCAGGTAGTAGATGGCCTCGAGCAGGTTGGTCTTGCCCTGCCCGTTGTCGCCCACGATGGCGGCGCCCTGCGCCGGAAACTCCAGCACCTGCTCGGCGAAGTTCCGGTAGTTGCGCAGGTGCAGGCGGTGGAGATGCAAGGGGAAGTGCGGGAGTGCGGGAGTGCGGAGTGCGGAGTGCTGAGTGCGAGAGTGCGAGAGTGCGGGATCGGGGTGCTTCGGCCGGCTCCGTCTTCGGCGGTTGAAACCGCGGCTGGAAAATCACGAAGGCCGCCTGCGCGGCCTCGGCGGCCGGACCGTGTGCGGCGTCTCACGCACCTGCGCGTCCGCTGCCGGGCCGCACGAACCTGGTCGCAGCGCCCCGGACTCCCGGCTACAGTCGGCGCAGGCCGACTTTGCGCCTTTCCAGCGGCGAATTCATTCGCTCCGGCTGGCGGGCTCGCGCCAGAGCCAGGGTAACAATCAGACGTCCACGCCTTCGTGGCGCAGGAGCCAGCGTTTGCGGTCCAGGCCCTCGCCCTTGTCCCACTGGCCCGCGTATCCGCCGATGCCGTTGAACGCCAACACACGGTGGCAGGGGATTACGATGGGGATGGGGTTGTGGCGATTCGCCTGGCCCACGGCGCGCGGGGCGCGGCACTCGATGTCGTCCGCCACCTGGCCGTAGGTGCGCGTCTGGCCGTAGGGAATGCCGCGCAGCGCCTGCCACACGCGCTTGCGGAACTCCGTCCCCTCCGGCGCCAGCGGCAGGTCGAAGTCGCGGCGCGTGCCGGCAAAGTACTCGCGCAGCTGCTCGGCCACCTTCCACCCCAGCGGGTCGTCGCGCGTAGGCTCCACGCGCGTGCCGGCGGGCGGGTGCGCGCCCTGCGGCCAGAAGTGGATGTACCGCACCGCCGCGTCGTCGTACTCCACGAACAGCGGCCCCACCGGCGACGGCAGCAGCAGCCGCTTTACGATCGACGTGGGCTCCGTCCGCGGCGCCGCGACGCGCTGTCCAGCTCTCGGCATCTCCCTACCTCCACGCGGGGCGAATGAATTCGCGGCTGGGAAACGCGATGTCCGCCTTCGCGGACGGGTGCGGTGCGGAGGGCGAGTCGCCGCGCGCTTCGGACGGTTCCACTCCCGCACTCTCGCACTCTCGCACTCTCGCACTCCCGCACTGCTTTTTACCGTCCCGTGAACTCCGCCTTGCGCTTGTCCAGGAACGCCTGCATCCCCTCGCGCATGTCCGTCGTCGCGGCGAGCAGGCCGAAGAGGTTGCTCTCCATGGCCAGCCCGTCATCCACCGACATCTCCATCCCGCGCGTGGTGCACTCGATGGCCAGGCCCACGGCGATGGGGCCGTTGGCGAGGATCACCTGCATCATCGCGCGCGCCTCGGCGATCAGGGCGTCCTTGGGGCTGGGCGCCTCCTGTCCCTCTTCCGCCTGGGGCTTGGGGACCACCTTGTTGACCAGGCCGATGCGGTACGCCTCGCCCGCCTTGATGAACTGCGCCGTCAGCATCAGCTCCAGCGCGCGTCCCTTGCCCACGATGCGCGGCAGGCGCAGGGTGCCGCCGTAGCCGGGGATGATGCCCAGCTTTACCTCGGGCAGTCCGAACTGCGCGTTCTCGCCGGCCACGCGAAGGTGGCAGGCCAGCGCCAGCTCGCACCCGCCGCCCAGCGCGAACCCGTTCACCGCGGCGATCACCGGCTTGCGCGAGAGCTCGATCTGCCGGAACACGCGCTGGCCCAGGCGGCTGACCTCGATGCCGTCCACCGGCCCCATCTTCGCCAGCTCGGCGATGTCGGCGCCGGCCACGAACGCCTTTTCGCCCACGCCGGTAAGGATCACGCCGCCCACGTCGTCGCGCCCGGCGATCTCGTCCATCGCCTGGCCCAACTCGCGGATGGTCTGCTCGTTGAGCGCGTTCAGCTTGTCGGGCCGGTTCACGGACAGCGTGGCGATGCGGTCCTGGACTTCGAGGGTGACGTTGCTGTAATCGGCCATGGGACGGCGAAAAAGTGCGTGAGTGCGGTCGTGCGCGAATGCGGAAGTGGCGCGGCGACAAGCTACGCGGGCGGGGGGTGCCGGGCAACGGCGGGGGGGTCGGAGGGGGCGTGGGGATGAGGCGCTTCGAAGGGCATCGAACTGCGTCCGCGGGGTGCCCCTCCCCCGACCCCTCTCCGTTCGTTCCTCACGGAGAGGGGAGAATTCGATCGCGCTGCGGCATGGATCGAACTGGCGTCCGAACGGGCGCCCCCTTACTCGCCTAGGCTCGCACCTCCCCCAAAAACCCCTGGGGGAGGTGGAATTCGATCCCGCTCCGAAAAGGTGCGTCGCACCTCCCTCCCCCGCGCAGTTTGCGGGGGAGGGTCGGGGAGGGGGGCGGCCCACCATCTCGCGCCGACCCGCCCGAAACGGCTACGGATCGTCCGCCGGGATGCCGAGGACCAGGACGCGCTCGCCGGCGGTGGCGGCGTCCAGGCCCCAGCGCAGGCCGCCGGCACGCTGCAGGTCGCGGACGCGGTAGAGGACCTGTGCGTGCGCCACGTCCTCGGGCGAGGGGACGGGGGTGCGCAGCTGGGGGCAGCGCGTGATGTCGGCGCTGATGGATCGCCACGCGCAGGTGTGGCCAAAGCCCAGCGCGTGCATCATCTCGTGCGCGACCAGCTCCGCGCCGTAGGTGGTGCGCACCACGTCGCGCCGCTGCAGGCTGACGGCGGCGTACTCCACGATCCCCGGCGGCCCCAGCACCATCGTCAGCCCCGCCACGGGAAGGCTGGGATCGATCAACACCAGCACCACGTCGGTGGGGCTCATCCCTTCGATCCCCTGCGCCAGCGTCTGCGGGGAGCGCACGGGGCGGAACAGGTCCATGCCGAACGCGTCCTCCACGTTGTCCACGCCCAGCCAGAACGCGGCGGAGTCCGGCGCCGCGCCCACCGGCATGGAGTGCGCGCGGTCAAAGCCCACCCGCAGCGGAAAGCGCGACATCGGCCACCCCTGAAAGCGCACGGCTTCCTGCCCCGGCGACTGCATCCTCACCCAGAACACGCTGCACCGCGGGCACACCGGCGTCCGCGCCCGGTGCGGGCTGATCTCGACCGCCTGCCCCGCGTAGCGCCCCCCGGCGAGGGTCCACCTGCGCGGCACCAGCACGATCCCCTGCTCCGCCTGCGCCTCGCGCCGGTGGATGCGGGCCAGCGCCGGGTGATACGCGCGCCGCGTGCGGTCCGCCGCGTCCACGATCAGCTGCAGCGAATCCGCCGCGCCCGCGGGGATCGGCAGCGCGAAGCGGCCGGCGGAATCCACCGCGGCGGAATCCATCCGCACCGCCGTGTCGCCCACCGCGCGCCAGCGGACGAACGCGCGCAGGCTGTCCGGCCGCGCGCCGTCCGCCGCCACCACGCGTCCGCGCAGCACGCCCGGCTCCTGCGCCTGCGCGGGCGCGGCGAGCGCGGCGGCCAGCATCAGCGCCAGGGCGATCAGTATCGACGGACGATTCTGGACTC
>DASTVC010000094.1:0-16578 GCA_035759295.1 Longimicrobium sp.
GTGCTGGGTCCGATGGACCACGAACGAATGAGCCCCCGGAATCCAAAGGTTTACCGCCCGCTCTGAAGCACCCAGTTACGAGCGACCCCAGACCCTTTCGCGGTGAAGAGGAATTCAAACTTTTCTCTAAAGACTGCGAGGGCTCCTGTGACTGGGTTTGGAAAAACAGCAAAGGCCCCACAACGTAAACCGTTGCGGAGCCTTGGTTTACAGATGGGCCTGGGCCGATTCGAACGGCCGACCTCACGCTTATCAGGCTCGTGGTGGCGCGCTGTTCGGGCGCAAAGTACCGCCGGCATTTTCAGGCGTCAGGGCGCCCTAATGGCGCCCGCGAGCGCTCCATGCCGCCCGCGCGCTCGGCACTGTTTTGCGCACTTTTTTGGCACTGTTTTCGGCGCCACCCCCAAGAGACGACGCAATCTGCCCCCCAACTCGCCCTCCGGCGCGATCCGCTGCACCTGCCCGCCGTCCACCTCCGCGAAGGTGGTATGCAGCCCCTCGTGGCGAGCGACGACCCACTCCAGCGCGCGGACCAGCGCGTCCCGGTCCAGCTCGCCTCTCAGCCGCAGGCGTGTCGGCATGCGGTAGACCGCGCCAGGGATTCCGAGCTGATCCAGAAACCAGAGCCGCCACTACGCAAAGGACAGCGGCAGCGGTCCGCTCCGGTTCACCGGCTCGATCTGCGACAGCATCGGCGCGGCCTGCTTGGGCGCGGTGGCCTCGAGCAGCTTGAGGAGAGCCAGGCGCTCGGCGGTCTCAAGGTTCTGCATGTTCAAGGACGGCTGCTTGTGAAGTGGTGTACGGGCAAGGTGGCGTTACGCGGTCTCCGCGCCCGGTCGAGCACGCGCGACAGCGCCTCGCCGACGCTGGCCGCGTTCGGCGCCCGCATCATGGACAGGTGCGTCCCCGGGACGGGCGTCACCCGAAGCCAGCCCTCGGGGTGAAAGGCGCCCCAGCCGCACGTCGGGTCGGTGAGGCCGCTGTCTGCGGCGGGGAACTGGTGGAGCAGGACCGGGAGCGGTTGCGGCGAGTATTCGCCCAGGGCGCGCTGGTGATTGCGCAGGCGGTCGCGCACCGCCCGGGCCTGCGCCACGGTGACGTGGCGCGGAAGGAGCCCCTCGTCGCGGCACTTGCGGACGAACGTCTCCAGGTCCTCGTCCCCGGCCGCCGCGATCTCCTCGTGGGACTCCGCGCCCCCGCCGTCCGCCGTGGTGTCGACGGTGCGTAGCGCGTGCAGGATGAGCCCGTGCTCCTGTGCAGCATCGTGCGCCCCGGCGCCGGCGCGAGCGGGGTGGTAGCTGTCGAACATCCCCACGAACTCGACCGTCTCGTCCCGGCCGATCAGCTGCGCGGCGACCTCGTACGCGAGGACGCCCCCGAACGACCACCCCGCCAGCCAGTACGGCCCCGAGGGCTGCACCTCGCGGATCATCCGCACCAGGCGCGCCGCCATCGCCTCGACGGTGCGCAGCGGCGGCTCCGAGGGCGCCGGCGCCGGGAGCGCGTACACCGGGATCCCGGCGTCGATGTGGGGGTGCAGCACCTGGGTGTACAGCGTCGACCCCATCCCGTCGTACGCCAGGAAGAGGGGGGGGCGGGAGCCGGTCGGGCGGATGGCGATCGCGCGGTCGCTCCGGTGCCCGTCGTCGGCCCCGGCCAGGCGCGCGGCGAGCGACTCCACCGTGGGATGCGAGAAGACGTGCGCCAGCACCACCTCGGCCCCCAGCACCTGCCGCATCCGCGAGATCACCCGCACCGCCAGGAGCGAGTGGCCGCCCAGCTCGAAGAAGTTGTCGTGGCGCCCCACCCGCTCCACGCCGAGCACCTCGGCCCAGATCTCCGCCAGCACTTCCTCCGTCTCGCCCACGGGCGCCGCGTACCCGCGCGTGCCGAACGCGTCCCCGTCCGGCGCGGGGAGCGCCCTGCGGTCGAGCTTCCCGTTGGGAGTCAGCGGAAGCGTCTCCAGCCGCACGAACGCAGCGGGAACCATGTACTCCGGCAACTGCTCGGAGAGGTGCGCGCGGAGTGCCTCGCTCTCCAGCGCCTCGCCCGTGAAGTACGCAACCAGCCGCTTGCCGCCGGCCCCGTCGTCCAGCGCGAGCACCACCGCCTCGCGCACGCCGGGGTGCGAGGCAAGCCGCGCCTCGATCTCGCCGGGCTCCACGCGGAAGCCGCGGACCTTCACCTGGAAGTCGGTGCGCCCCAGGTACTCCACCGTCCCGTCGGCGAGCCACCGGCACAGGTCGCCGGTGCGGTACAGCCGCGCCCCCGGGTCGCCGAAGGGATCGGGGACGAACCGCTCCGCCGTCAGCCTCGGCCGGCCCAGGTACCCGCGCCCCACCGCCACGCCGCCGATGAACAGCTCGCCGGCCACCCCCACGGGCACCGGCTCGCCGGCACGGTCCAGGACGTAGACCGCCGAGTTGTGGATCGCCCGGCCGATGGAAACGCGCCCCGCGTCGGGGCGACACTCCCACGCGGTCACCTCGCCCGCCTCGGTGGGCCCGTAGAGGTTGGACAGACCCACACCCGGGAGCTGCTGGTGGAACTGCCGCACCAGCGCCGGGGAGACCGCCTCGCCGCTCACCGGTACCCTGAGGAGGCCCGTGCAGCGCTCCGCCTCCGGGTGCTCCAGAAAGAGCTGCAGCATCGAGGGGACGAAGTGCACCGTGGTGATCCCCTCGCGCCGAATGGTCGCGGCCAGGTACGCGGGGTCGCGGTGCCCGTCGGGGCGCGCCATCACCAGCCGGGCGCCCACCGTGAGCGGCCAGAAGAGCTCGAAGAACGAGACGTCGAAGGAGAACGACGTCTTCTGCAGCAGCGCCTCGTGCGGCTCCATGGCGTACCGGTCCTGGAACCACGCCAGCCGGTTCACCAGGCTTCCGTGCTCCAGCATCACCCCCTTGGGGCGCCCGGTGGAGCCCGAGGTGAAGAGCACGTACGCCAGGCTTGCCGCCCCCACCCCGTCCCGGCCGGGATTCTTCGCCGGCTGGTCCGCCCATCCCCCGTCACCGGTGAGATCGAGCACCGGGATGGTGGACCCCGCCGACAGCGCGGCGGCGGTAGCGGCCTGCGGCGGGTGCGTAAGGAGGACGGCCGGAGCGCTGTCCTCGACCATGTTGCGCAGCCGCTCCACCGGGTAGCCGGCATCGAGCGGCACGTAGGCGCCGCCGGCCTTGAGGATGCCCAGCAGCCCCACCATCATCTCCACGCTGCGCTCCACACAGATCCCCACCCGCGCGTCGGCACCCACGCCCAGCGCGCGGAGGTGGTGCGCCAGCCGGTTGGCCCGCGCATTCAGCTCCGCGTACGTCACCCGCTCGCCTTCGAACACCACCGCCGCCGCGCCGGGCGTCCGCGCCGCCTGCGCCTCGAACAGCTCGTGGACGCACGCCGCGCGGGAATACGCCGCATGAGTCGCGTTCCACTCCCGCAGCACCTGCCGGCGCTCGGCTTCGGGGAGGATCGGGATGCGGTCCACGCTCCGGCCCTCGTCCGCCGCCATCCCCTCCAGCACCGCGCGCAGGTAGCCCACCCACCGCTCCACCGTCTCCCGCTCGAACAGCGACGTGGCGTACTCCACGGCGCCGACGATGCGGCCGTCATGCTCCCACAGCGACAGCAGCAGGTCGAACTTGGCCGTCCCCTGTGGCTCCGGCCCCGACGCCGGCCCCGACGCCGGCCCCGGGCGCGACACCGGCCCCAGCGGAGTCTGCGCCAGCCCCGGCAGCTTCAGCGGTCCTCTCGGCGCGTTCTGCCAGACGAACATCACCTGGAAGAGCGGGGTGTGCGCCAGACTCCGCGTCGGCTGCACCAGTTCCACCACCTGCTCGAAGGGGATGTCCTGGTTGGCCTGCGCCTCCAGCGCGCGCGCCTTCACCCGCGCCAGCGCCCCGGCCACGGCGGGAGAGCCGGACAGGTCCACGCGCAGGACCAGGGTGTTGACGAAGAAGCCGATCAGATCCTCGATCTCGGGCCGGCCCCGGTTGGCGGTCGGAGTGCCGACGACCACGTCGTCCTGCCCCGACAGGCGGAAGAGGACCGCTGCCCAGCCGGCCATGAGCGTCATGAAGATCGTAGCGCCGTGCCGGCGCGAGAGCGCGTTCAGCCCGGCGGTCAGCTCCGCGCCCAGCACGATGCCGACCACGCCGCCGGAGAAATCCTGCCGCGCCGGCCGCGAGTGGTCGGTGGGCAGCTCCAGCAGCTCGGGCGCGCCGGCGAGCGTCTCCTTCCAGTACTCCGCCTGCGCCTTCAGCACCTCGCCGTCCACCCACTTGCGCTGCCACGCCGCGTAGTCGGCGTACTGCACCGGAAGCGGCGGAAGCGGATCGGGCTCGCCGGCGCGGAAGGCGGCGTAGAGGGCGCTCAGCTCACGGATGAACACCCCCATGCTCCACCCGTCGGAGACGACGTGGTGAATGGTGATGAGCAGCACGTGGTCGTCGTCCGCCATCCGCACCAGCCGCCCGCGGATCAGCGGCCCGTGCGCAAGGTCGAAGGGCGCGCCCGTCTCCTCCGCCATCACCCGGCCCAGCTCCGCCCCGACCTGTGCGTGCCCGCGCAGGTCGTGCTCCACGAGGTGGAAGGAGCTCGCCTCCGCCGGCGCGATCCGCTGCACGGGATCGCCGTCCGTCTCTGCGAAGACCGTACGCAGCGCCTCGTGGCGCGCCACGATCCGGTTCAGCGCGCGGACCAGCGCGGCCCGGTCCAGCTCGCCCTGCAGGCGCAGGCGCGTGGGCATGTGGTACGTCGCGCCGACACCCTCCAGCTGGTCGATGAACCACAACCGCTGCTGCGCGAACGACAGAGGGAGGTCCGCCTGCCGGTCCGCGAGCTCGATCGGCGGCAGCTCGGCGCGTGAACGCGCCTGCAGCTCGCGCGCGAAGTCCGTGAGCACGGGGCGGGTGAACAGCTCGATCAGCGCGACCTCCACCTCCAGAATCTTCCGCACGCGCGAGATCACCCGCACCACCAGGAGCGAGTGCCCGCCCAGGTCGAAGAAGTTGTCGCGGCGCCCCACCCGCTCCACGCCGAGCACCTCGGCCCAGATCTGCGCCAGCACTTCCTCGGTCTCGCCCGCCGGCGCCTCGTAGCCGCGCGCGGCGAGCGCGTCGCCCTCGGGCGCCGGGAGCGCCCTGCGGTCCACCTTTCCGCCGGCGGTGACCGGGAACGCATCCAGCCGGACGATGGCCGCCGGCACCATGTACGACGGCAGCCGCCCGGCCAGGTGCGCCCGCAGCGATTCCACGTCCAGTCCCTCGTCGGCCACGCAGTACGCCACCAGCCGCCGGTCGCCGGGCACGTCCTCGCGCGCCAGCACCACCGCGTCGCGCACGGCCGCGTGCTCGGCGAGCCGCGCCTCGATCTCGCCCAGCTCGATGCGGAAGCCGCGGATCTTGACCTGGAAGTCGGTGCGGCCCAGGAACTCGACAACCCCGGTGCGTGAGTGCGTCCGTGCGTCAGTGCGGGAGTCCGCGGATCCCGCACCCACTTCCGCACTCACGCACTCACGCACTCCCACACTTTCGTCCCGCCACCGCCCCAGGTCGCCCGTCCGGTACAGGCGGGCCCCCGGCTCACGGGCGAACGGGTCGGGGACGAAGCGCCCGGCGGTCAGCCCCGGACGGTCGAGGTAGCCGCGCGCCACCTGCCCGCCGCCGATGTACAGCTCTCCCGCCACCCCCACCGGCGCCGGCTCGCCCCGCGCGTCCAGGATATACACGCGCGTGTTCGCCACCGGCCGGCCGATGGAGCGCCAGGTGGCGGGATCGTCGGCGACCTCGCCGAGCGTCGCGTTGACCGTCGTCTCGGTGGGGCCGTACGTGTTGAGGAGCGGCGGCCGGTACCCGTCGCGCCGGAACCACGCCTGCAGCGCCGCGGGCTCCACCGCCTCGCCGCCGATGGCCATCAGGCGCACGCACGGCGGGATGGCTGCCGAGGGCTCGTCCAGCAGGAGCTGCCAGAAGCGGGTCGGGAGATCGGCCACGCTCACCCGGCTCTCCGCGCACCGGCCCCAGAAGCCGTACGCGCTCTCCATCCACGCCTGGGTGCGCAGCACCAGCGCCGCCCCCGTGAGGAGCGCGCCGAAGATCTCCTCCACCGCGGCGTCGAAGGCGATGGAGGCGAACTGCAGGACGCGGTCGTCCGCCCGGAGGCCGAAGCCCGCTTGGACGGCGGCCACCTGCCGCCCGACGGCGCGGTGGGGGACCATGACCCCCTTGGGCCGCCCGGTGGAGCCCGAGGTGTAGATCACGTACGCCAGGTGCTCCGGCAGGAGCGCCCCGCGTCCGGGGTTCGTCTCCGGCCCGTCCTCCCAGGCGGGCGAGGCGGCGTCCAGCGCGAGCACCGGCACGCCCGCGCCCGCGAAACGCGCGGCGAACGAGCCGTGCGCCAGCACCGCCACGGGCGCGCTGTCGTCCAGCAGCCAGCGCAGCCGCTCCTCCGGGTACGCCGGGTCCAGCGGGACGTACGCCCCGCCCGCCTTGAGCACGGCGAGGAGCCCCGCCACCATCTCCGGCGAGCGTTCGGCGCAGACCGCCACGCGCGCGTCCGGGCCCACGCCCAGGGCGCGGAGCCGGTGCGCCAGCCGGTTGGCGCGGGCGTTCAGCTCCGCGTACGTAATCTCCCCACCCTCGAAGACCACCGCCGCCGCCCCGGGCGCTTCCTCCGCCCGCCGCTCGAAGATCTCGTGCACGCACACGTCGTCGGGGGCGGGGAGTTCCGTCGCGTTCCACCCCTCCACGACCTGCGCGCGCTCCGCGGGGGACATCAGCTCCAGCCGGGCCACGCTGCGGCGCTCGTCCGCCACCATTCCCGCGAGCACCTGCCGCAGGTACGCGAAGTGGCGCTCGACCGTCTCCGGCTCGAAGAGCGCCGTCGCGTACTCCAGGCTGCCGGTGATCTGCCCGCCCCGCTCGGAGAGGGTGAGCGCCAGGTCGAAGGGCGCCGCCCCATCCACGGCCTCCGGCTGCGCGGCGGATTCCGGCTGCGCGGCCGGTTCCGGCTGCGGCCCCGGTTCAGGCTGCGGCGCCGTTTCCAGCGCCCCTTTCGCGGAGGACAGCGCCAGCCCGGAAAGCTCCAGCTGGCCCTGTGGCGTGTTCACCCAGTTGAACATCACCTGGAAGAGCGGCGTGTGCGCCAGGGTGCGCACCGGCTGAACCAGCTCCACCACCTGCTCGAAGGGGATGTCCTGGTGCTGCTGCGCTTGCAGCGCCCGCTCCCTGACCCGCCCCAGCAACTTCGTCACGCTCGGAGCGCCCGAGAGATCCACGCGCACGACGACGGTGTTCACGAAGAAGCCGATCAGCCCTTCGATCTCCCAGCGCCCGCGGCCCGCCACCGGGGTGCCGATCACCACGTCCTCCTGGCCCGAAAGCCGGCTCAGCACCACCGCCCACCCGGCCAGGATCGTCATGTACAGCGTGGACCCATGCCGATGGGCCAATGCCTTGAGCCCCGCGGTCAGCTCCGCATCCAGCGCGATCCGGAGCCAGCGGCCGGTGAAGTCCTGCCGCGGGGGCCGCGCACGGTCGGTGGGCAGCTCCAGCAGCTCCGGCGCGCCGGCCAGCGTCTCCTTCCAGTACTCCGCCTGCGCCTTCAGCACTCCGTCATCCACCCAGCGCCGCTGCCACACCGCGTAGTCGGCGTACTGGATGGGCAGCGCGGGAAGCGGATCCGGCTCGCCGGCGCGAAAGGCGGCGTAGAGAGCGCTCAGCTCACGGGTGAACACCCCCATGCTCCATCCGTCGGAGACGATGTGGTGCATGGTGACGACCAGCACCTGGTCATCGTCCGCCAGGCGGATCAGACACCCGCGGATCAGCGGCCCGCGTGCCAGGTCGAACGGCGCCTCCGCCTCCTCGTCCAGCAGCCGGTGAAGCGCCGCCCCGGGCTCCGCGTGGCCACGGAGGTCGTGCTCGGGGAGCCGGAAGGGGCTCTCCTCCGCCGGCGCGATCCGCTGCACCGCCTCGCCGTCCACCTCGCCGAAGGTGGTGCGCAGCGCCTCGTGCCGGGCGACGACGCGGTCCAGCGCGCGGACCAGCGCGCTCCGGTCCAGCTCGCCTCCCATCCGCAGGCGGATCGGGATGTGGTAGACCGCGCCAAGGTTCCCCATCTGATCCAAGAACCAGAGCCGCCACTGCGGGAAGGACAGCGGCAGCGGTCCGTTCCGGTCCGCCGGCTCGATGTCCGACAGCTTCGGCGCGGCCTGCATGGGCGTGGTGGCCTCGAGCAGCTCCAGGAGAGCCAGGCGCTCGGCGGTCGAAAGGTTCTGCATGTTCAAGGACGGCTACCCGGGAAGTGGTGTACGAGGCAAGGTTGCGTTACGGGGTCTCCGCGCCGGGCTCGCGAACGAGCTGGGCGAGCCGCGCAAGGGTTTCGGGGTCGAACCGGGCGAGCCGCAGGTCCAGGATCCGGTCGGCGAGCGCGGAGAGCACGGGATTCTCGAACAGGGCGGCCAGTGGAAGCTCGACCTCCATCGCCTTCCGTACCCGCGAGATCATCTGCACCGCCAGGATCGAGTGTCCGCCCAGCACGAAGAAGTCGTCCCCGCGCCCCACCCGCTCCGCTCCCAGCAGCTCGGCCCAGATCCCGGCGAGCGCTTGTTCCACCTTCCCCACCGGGGCCTCGTACGTCCGCGCCGCGTAGGCGTCGCCGTCCGGGGCGGGGAGCGCCCCGCGGTCCAGCTTGCCGTTCGGCGTGAGCGGGAGCCCCTCCAGCCGCACGTACGCCGCCGGCACCATGTACGCCGGCAGCGTCTCGCCCAGGTGCGCCCGGAGCGCCGCCGCTCCGGCCGTATCGTCGCCCACCACGTACGCCACCAGCCGCCGGTCCCCCGGCGTGTCCTCCCGCGCCAGCACCACCGCGTCGCGCACGCCGGGATGCTCGGCCAGCCGCGCCTCGATCTCGCCCGGCTCGATGCGGTAGCCGCGGATCTTTACCTGGAAGTCGGTGCGGCCCAGGTACTCGAGAACGGCGGTGCGTGAGTACGCCAGTGCGTCAGTGCGGGAGTCCGTGGGCACGGGATCCACTCCCGCACTCACGCACGCACGCACTTCCGCGCTCTCCCGCCAGCGCACGCGGTCCATCACCCGGTACATCCGCCCTCCCGGCGGGCCGAACGGGCAGGGAACGAAGCGCTCCGCCGTCATCGCGGGGTGGTTCGCGTATCCGCGCGACAGCCCGTCGCCCGCGAGATAGAGCTCGCCGGCGACACCGGCCGGCACGGGCTGGAGATGGTGATCGAGGACGTACGCCTGCGTGTTCGCTACCGGCGTGCCCACCAGCACCTGGTCCGCGCCACGCGGAACGAGGTGGTACGTGGAGTAGGTGGTATCTTCCGTCGGCCCGTAGAGGTTGCCGACCTTTTCCACCGTCTCCAGCGCGTACAGCCCCTGCGCCAGCGCGTTCGGCAGCGCCTCGCCGCCCAGGTTCAGCGTCTTCACGCACGCCGGGATGCGCCCGCTGCGCAGCAGCTCAGCCGCCGCGCTGGGAACCATGCTGGCGTAGACGACGTCTTCACCGAGCGTCGCCAGCTCCAGCGCGTTTTCCACCACCACCAGCTTTCCGCCCCAGGCGAGCGTGCCGAATACCTCCGCGATGGAGACGTCGAAATTGATGGAGGTGGAGAAGAGCACGGATGACCGCTCCTCGTCCGTCACGTTCTCCCGCAGCCAGTGCAGCAGGACGACGACGGAGGAGTGGCGGATCATCACCCCCTTCGGCCGGCCCGTAGACCCGGAGGTGGAGATGACGTGCGACAGGTTCTCGGGGCCCACGCCGCTCTCCGGGCTGTCGGCCGATTCCGCTGCGATGGCGTCGCGGTCGACATCCAGCAGAAGCGTGGCAGCGCCCTGCGGCAGCCGGTCCGCGAGGGTGGAGTCGGTGATGACGAGCGTCACCCCGGCGTCCCCGAGCATGTAGCCCAGCCGCTCGCGCGGGTACGCGGGATCCAGCGGCACGTACGCGCCGCCCGCGCCCAGCACGCCGAGCATCGCGGCCACGAGATCCGGCGTGCGCGGCAGGCAGATGCCCACGCGCACCTCCGGCCCCACGCCGCGGCGCCGCAGCGCGTTGGCCAGCCGGTTCGCCCGCCCCTCCAGCTCGGCGTACGTCAGTCGCCCACCGTGCCAGGAGAGCGCGACGGCCTCCGGCGTCCGCGCCGCCTGCGCGCGGAACAGCTCGTGGACACACGCGCCGGCCGGGTAGGGCCGCGCGGTTGCGTTCCACTCCTCCACCACCCGGGAGCGCTCGCTCTCCGGCATGAGCGCCAGCCGCTCCACCGGCCGGCGCTCGTCCGCGACCATCTCCTCCAGCACCCGCCGCAGGTATCCCACCCAGCGCTCCACGGTCGCCCGCTCGAAGAGCGCCCTCGCGTAGTTCAGCCCCCCGACGATTCGATCCCCGCTCTCGGAGAGGGTCAGCGTAAGGTCGAACTTCGCGGTCTCGTGCGCGGGTCCCGGTACGGGTCCCAGGTGCAGCGCCGGGAGATCCAGACGCACGTCCGGCGCGTTCTGCCAGGAGAACACCACCTGGAAGAGCGGGTGGTGCCCCATGCTCCGCGCGGGGCTCACGCGCTCCACGACCTGCTCGAAGGGGATGTCCTGGTTCCGCTGCGCCTCCAGCGCCCGCGCCCGCACCTGCCCCAGCAGATCCGCCACGGTGGGCGCGCCCGAGAGGTCCACGCGCAACGCCAGCGTGTTCACGAAGAAGCCGATCAGCTCCTCGATCTCGCGCCGCCTCCGGTTCGCCGACGGCGTGCCGACGACGACGTCGTCCTGGCCCGAAAGCCGGGCGAGCACCGTCGCCCAGCCGGCGAGCAGTGTCACGAACAGGGTCGCGCCGTGCCGCTGCGAGAGCGCCTTCAGCGCGGCGGTCAGCTCCTCATCCAGCGCTACGTCCACTGAGTCGCCGGCGAAGTCCTGCTTCTGCGGCCGCGCACGGTCGGTGGGCAGTTCCAGCAGCTCGGGGGCACCCGCGAGCGCCCGCTCCCAGTAGCTCGCCTGCCGGTCCAGCAGCTCGCCCCTGATCCACCCCCGCTGCCAGGCCGCGTAGTCCGCGTACTGGACCGGCAGCTCGGGAAGGTCCGCCTCCCTGCCCTGGACGTGGGCGGCGTAGAGCGCGGAGAGCTCGCCGACGAGCACCCCCATCGACCAGCCGTCGCTGACGATGTGGTGCATGGTGATGAGCAGCACGTGATCGTCCGCGGCCAGCCGGATGAGGCGCCCGCGGAAGAGCGGCCCGCGTTCCAGATCGAATGGCGCACGCGCCTCCTCGGACAGCAGCCTTTGAAGCTCCGCCTCCGCGTCGGCCGCCCCGTTCAGATCGTGTTGGACCAGGGTGAATCCGCTCGCCTCCGCCGGCGCAATCCGCTGCTGGGGAACGCCGTCCACCTCCGCGAAGGTGGTGCGCAGCGCCTCGTGGCGGGCGACGATCCGGTCCAGCGCGCCCACCAGCGCGTCCCGGTCTAGCTCGCCATGCAGCCGCAGGCGAGCGGGAATGTGGTACGTGCTGCCCAGATCCCCCAGCCGCTCCAGGAACCACAGCCGCTGCTGGGCGAACGAGAGCGGGATCGCCGCGGACCGGTTCACGGCCGTGATCGCCGGCGCCTCCGCCCGAGCGGCCGTCTCCAGCCCGCGCGCAAAGTCCGCCAGCACCGGCCGGACGAAGAGGTCGCCGAGCTCCGCCTCCACGCCCAGCACCTGTCGCACCCGGGAGACGACCCGCACCGCGAGCAGCGAGTGACCGCCCAGCTCAAAGAACTGGTCGCGCCGCCCGACGCGCTCCGCGCCCAGCAGCTCCGCCCAGATCGCCGCTACCGCCTCCTCGATCCCGCTCACGGGCGCCGCATACTCGTGGGCCGCATACGCATCCCCTTCCGGGGCGGGGAGCGCCTGGCGGTCCACCTTGCCGTTCGGGGTGAGCGGATACGTGTCCATCAACACGTATGCCGCCGGCACCATGTACCCCGGCAGACGGTCGGAGAGATGCGCCTTCAGCGCGTCCACGGCGACCGGCTCGTCCGCCAGGTAATACGCGACCAGCCGCCGGTCGCCGGGCGCCTCCTCGCGCACCGTCACCACCGCGCCTCGAACACCGGCGTGCTCCAGCAGCCGCGCCTCGATCTCACCCGGCTCCACGCGGAACCCGCGGATCTTGACCTGCTCGTCCAGACGCCCCACGAACTCCAGCTTTCTCTCCCCCCGCCACCGCATCCGGTCCCCGGTGCGGTACATCCGGGCACCCGGCTCGCCCGAGAACGGGTCGGGCACGAAGCGCTCCGCCGTCAACCCGGGCCGATCCAGGTAGCCGCGCGACACGCCGCCGCCGCCCACGTACGCTTCGCCCGGCACTCCCGGCGGGACCGGGCTCAGGGCACCATCCAGCAGGTAGACCCGCTGGTTCCCGGTCGCATGTCCCAGCGGAACGGTCAGCGCGTCCTCCGCGACGTGCTCCACCTGCTCGCACAGGCAGAACGTGGTCGTCTCCGTGGGCCCGTACATGTGCAGCAGCCGCTGCGGCCTGCCCGCCTTCAGCAGCCGCCGCACGCTCTCTGCGTCCACGGCCTGACCCCCGAACAGCACCTCGCGCACGGGCGCGAAGATGTCCGGCTCTTCGTGGGAGAGCTGGTTCACCAGCGCGGTCGTAAGGAAGATCGTGCTGATGCGCTCCTCGCGCAGCGCCTGGCGAAGCGCGCGGGGGGAGAGGAGCACGTCCCGGGGGATCCCCACCAGGGTGGCCCCATTGAGGAAGGCGCCCCAGACTTCGAAGGTCAGCGCGTCGAAGCCGGCGTTCGACGCCTGCGCAACGCGGTCGCCCGGGCGCAGCTGCACGTAGTCGGTCTCGACGACGAGCTGGACGACCTGGCGGTGGCCGACCATCACGCCCTTGGGACGGCCGGTGCTGCCGCTGGTATAAACGATGTACGCCAGGTTCTCGGCCATCACCCCGCCGCGAGGCGCTTCGATCGGCTCCGACGCGATCATGTCGGCGGCGCGGTCGAGGTGGACCACGCCCACGTCGCCTGTCTCCACCCCCTCGACCAGGTCGCTGCGGCTGAGCAGCACGCGAACGCCGCTGTCCTCCAGCATCAGGCGCAGCCGCTCGGCCGGATACCCCGGGTCCAGCGGCACGTAGCAGCCGCCCGCCTTCAGCACCGCCAGGAGGGAGACGATCAGCTCCACACCCCGCTCCAGCATCACGCCCACGCGCGCTTCGGGCCCCACGCCGCGCCCGGAGAGGTAGTGCGCCAGCCGGTTGGCGCGCGCGGCCAGCTCCTGGTACGTCAGCTCCGCTCCGCCCCACACCAGCGCCACGGCGTGGGGCCGCTCCCGCACCTGCGCCTCGAACAGCTCGTGGATGCACACGCCCCGCGGATACGGCCGCTCCGTCCGGTTCCAGGCCTCCAGCACGAGCGCGCGCTCCGCATCCCCGAGCAGCTCCAGGCGGCTGACCGGCTTCGAGTCGTCCGCGGTCATCTGTTCCAGCACCCGCCGCAGGTAGACGAGCCAGTGCTCCACCGTCTCCCGCTCGAACAGCGACGCGGCGTACTCCACGGCGCCGGCGATGCGGCCGTCATGCTCCCACAGCGACAGCAGCAGGTCGAACTTGGCGTTCACGCGCGGCGCGGCCTCCGCGGGGGCCAGTGTGAGCCCCGGCAGCTCCAGTGCGCGGCCACCCCCCGCGTTCTGCCATGCGAACACGACCTGGAAAAGCGGACTGTACGCCAGGCTTCGCGCGGGACGCAGGCGCTCCACTACCTGCTCGAACGGGATGTCCTGGTTCCGCTGCCCCTCCATCGCGCGCACCTTCACCTGCGCCAGCAGCTCGGCCACGGTGGGCCGGGCGGAAAGGTCCACGCGCAGGGCCAACGTGTTGACGAAGAAGCCGACCAGCTCCTCCAGCTCGGGCCGCGCGCGGTTCGCCGACGGGGTGCCGACGACCACGTCGTCCTGGCCCGAGAGCCGGGCGAGCACCACCGCCCAGCCCGCCAGCAGCGTCATGTAGAGGGTGGTGCCGTGGCGGTGGCTGAGCGCCGTGAGCCCCGCCGTCAGCTCCGGGCCCAGCTCCACGTGCACGATGGCGCCCGCGTGGTCCTGCCGGGCGGGGCGCGCGTGGTCGGTGGGGAGCTCCAGCAGCTCCGGCGCGCCGGCGAGCGTCTGCGTCCAGTACGCCGCCTGCGCGTCCAGCACCTCGCCTTTCACCCAGCGCCGCTGCCAGGCGGCATAGTCGGCGTACTGCACGGGGAGCGCGGGGAGCGGATCGGGCTGCCCCTGTCTGAACGCCGTGTACAGCGTGCTCAGCTCCCGGGTGAACACCCCCATGCTCCACGCGTCGGAAACCACGTGGTGCATGGTCAGCAGCAGCAGGTGGTCGTCATCCGCCAGGCGGACCAGGGCCGCGCGGACCAGCGGCCCCCGCTCCAGGTCGAAGGGCGCCTCCGCGTCCCGGGCCACCAGGCGCTCCACCTCTGCTTCGGCGCGCGGCTCGCCGCGCAGGTCGTGCTCCACCAGCCCGAAGCGGCTCTCCTCCACCGGCAAGATGCGCTGCTCCGGCTCGCCGTCCACCAGCACGAAAACCGTGCGCAGCGACTCGTGCCGCGCCACGATGCGCTCCAGGGCGCGCGCCAGCGCCGCGCGGTCCAGCGCCCCCTGCAGCCGCAGGCGCATGGGAATGTGGTAGGTGCTCCCCAGCTCCCCCAGCTGTTCCAGGAACCAGAGCCGCTGCTGGGCGAAGGAGAGCGCCAGCCCCCCGCCCCGCTCCACCGGCACGATGGGAGAGCCCTCCGGGGCGCTGCGCTCCAGGCTGGCGGCGCGCGCCAGCTTGAGAATCCGTTCGATTTCGGTGGTCGACAGCGTCGGGTTCATCGGCTCTGAGAGCAGTTCGTTGCGTCTGTGTGAGGCGGCTGATCGGTCATCCCACGTCGGCGGCGCGGGCCAGCGCGAGCAGCTCCTGGAGCTGGTTCGGATCGAACTGGGCCAGCTGTGCGGCGGCGAGGTGCCGGGCCAGCAGGGAAAGCGCGGGCTTTTCGAAGACGTCGCTCACCGAGAGCTCCACGTCCATCTCGCGCCTGATCCGGAACACGAGCCGGGTGGCGAGCAGGGAGTTCCCGCCCAGGTGGAAGAAGTGGTCGTGGCGGCCCACCCGCTCCATGCCCAGGAGGTCGGCCCAGATCGCGGCGACCGCCTGCTCGGTCTCGCCCACCGGAGCTTCGTATTCCTGGGCCGCGAACGCGTCGCCCTGCGGGGCGGGGAGCGCCCCGCGGTCGGTTTTCCCGTTCGGCGTGAGCGGAAATGCCTCCATCCACACGTACGCCGCCGGCACCATGTACTCCGGAAGGCGCTCGGCGAGGTGCGCCTTCAGATCCTCCACGGCAACCGGCTCGTCGGCCAGGTAGTACGCGGCCAGCCGCCGGTCGCCCGGCGCGTCCTCGCGCGCCAGGACGACCGCGTCGCGCACGGCACCGTGGCTCCGAAGCGCCGCCTCGATCTCGCCCGGCTCGATCCGGAAGCCGCGGATCTTGACCTGGAAGTCGGTGCGTCCTAGGAACTCGAGAACCGCAGTGCGTGCGTGTGTCCGTGCGTCAGTGCGGGAGTCCGCGGATCCCGAACCCACTTCCGTCACGCACTCACGCACTCCCGCACTTTCCTTCCAGCGCACGCGGTCGCCGGTACGGTACAGCCGGCCGCCCGGCACGCGGCCGAACGGGTCGGGGACGAAGCGCTCCGCCGTCAGCGCCGGCCGCCCCAGGTAGCCGCGCGCCAGCAGCGGGCCGCCGATGTACAGCTCGCCCGCCACGCCCACCGGCACCGGCGCGCCACTCGGGTCCAGCACGTACACGGCCCGCCCGGGAAGCGGCCGCCCGATCGGCACCAGCGGCCCGCCGGCCGCGCCCCGCTCCACCGCGAACGCCGTGGCGGTGACGACGGTTTCCGTCGGCCCGTAGCAGTTCACCAGCATTCCGGCGCCATGCGAGTCCGCCGCGCTGGCCGGAAGGGCATCCCCACCGACCAGCAGGAGCCGGATGCCGTCCAGCGCATCCGCGGCCGCCTCGTTCGCGACCTCCTGCCAGTACGCCGGCGGGAGGTTGGCGACCGTGATCCCCAGGGCGCGCACCCGCGCCCGGAACTCCGTGGCGCTCCACAGCTCCGCACCGCGCAGCACCAGCGTGGCGCCGGTGAGCAGCGGAAAGAACACCTGCTCGAGCGAGACGTCGAAGCCGGCCGAGGCGAACTGCAGCACCCGGTCTTCCGGCACGATCCCGTGCACCCGCGCCACGGAAACAAGGTGCGCGGCCGCCGCGCCGTGCTCCACCGCCACGCCCTTCGGCTGGCCGGTGGAGCCCGACGTGTAGATCACGTACGCCAGATCTTCCGGGAAGACGAGGGCGCGCGGAGCCTCACCCGGTGCCGCAGACGCGTCCTCCGCGTCGACATCCACCCGCACCGCAACTCCGGAGGGCACGCGGTCCGCCAGCCCGGCGCGGGTGACGACGGCGCGCACGCCCGCATCCTCCGCGATGTACGCCAGGCGCCCGGCGGGAAGCGACGGGTCCAGCGGGACGTAGACGCCGCCCGCCTT
>DASTVC010000095.1:0-16435 GCA_035759295.1 Longimicrobium sp.
GAGCTGGCGCGCCTGGCGGCGGAGGCGGAAGAGGCCAGCCGCGCCAAGAGCCGCTTTTTCGCCGCCGCCAGCCACGAGCTGCGCACCCCGCTGAACGCCATCGTGGGCTACACGCACCTCCTGGCCACGCACACCTACGGCGACGTTCCCGCTGGCGCGGCGCGGGCCAGCGAGCGCGCCTGCGTGTGCGCCGAGCACCTGGCGCGGCTGGTGGACGACGTGCTGCTGCTCACCACGGTGGAGATCGACCGGCTCCCCCTTTTCCACGCCCCCCTGTCGCTGGCGGAGTTTCTACCCGGCGCGCTGCATCCGCTGATGCAGCAGGCCGAGGCCAAGCGGCTGGAGTTCCACATGGAGGTACCGTACGACCTGCCGGTGGTGGAGACGGACCCGGAGCGGCTGCGGCAGGTGATGACGGCGCTGGTGAGCAACGCCATCAAGTTCACGCCGCGGGGACAGGTGGGGGTGCGGGCGGAGCTGGTGGAGGAGGGTGGATGGATGGAGGTCGCCGTGCGCGACTCCGGTCCCGGCGTGCCTGAGGACGCCAGCGAGCGCATCTTTCACCCCTTTGAGCAGCTGGGCGAGGAAGCCCGCTCCGACTCGTTGAACCGCGGCACCGGCCTGGGCCTGACCATCGCCCGCCAGCTGGCCCGCCGCCTGAACGGCGACATCGTCGTGCGCGATGCCGAAGGCGGTGGCGCGGAGTTCGTGCTCCGGCTGCCGATGTAGGGGCCCTCACCCCCGCCGGGCCTTCTGCTCGTTCCTCGCAACGGCCGGCGACCCCTCCCCCAAACTGCGGGGGAGGGGTTTTGCGTAGGATGGCACAGCCCCGCCAGAGCGGGATCGAATTCTCCCCTCTCCGTGAGGCACGAACGGGGAGGGGCCGGGGGGAGGGGCACCGCGCGGACGCAGTTGATCTCTGTCGAAACGCCGCATCTGGAAACCCGCCTCTCCGCGGCGTATCTTCCCGCGTCACCGAACGTTCTGATCACCCGCGGCACGGCCTGATGCTCCGCCTTCACGAGTACGCGTACCACCGCCCCGGCACGCTGGACGAGGCCGTCGCCTTTCTGCGCGCGCATGAGGATGCCATGCCCATCGCGGGCGGCACGGACCTGATGCCGAACATGAAGCACCGGCTGTTCACGCCGCGGCACCTGGTGGCGCTCAAGGGCGTGCGCGAGCTGCACGGCGTGTGGATGGCGGACGCGGACGGCAACGCGGTGGACGAGGGATCGCCCGCGGCGGCGCAGGTGGTGATCGGGGCGTGCACCACGCTCACGCAGGTGGCGCGCAGCCCGCTGGTGCGGCGGACGATGCCGTCGCTGGCCGAGGCGGCGGGAAAGGTGGCGGGGCCGCAGATCCGCAACCAGGGGACGATCGGCGGAAACCTGTGCCTGGACACGCGCTGCACCTACTACAACCAGTCGCTGTTCTGGCGGCAGGCGCTGGGCTTCTGCCTCAAGAAGGACGGCGACGTCTGCCACGTGACGCGCACGGGCAAGAAGTGCGTGGCCGCCCACTCGGCCGACACGGTGCCTGCGCTCATCACCCTCCGTGCGTCGGTGGACCTGGTGTCGGCGGATGGGACGCGGACGGTGGGCGTGGACCCGTTCTTCATCGCCGACGGCGTGTGGAACACGGTCCGCCGCCGCGACGAGCTGGTGGCGCGTGTCCGCATCCCTCTGCCGAATCCGGCGGTGCGGACGGCGTACGTAAAGGTGCGGCAGCGCAATTCCATCGACTTTCCCCTGCTTTCCATCGCCGCCGCGGCGGAGCTGGCGCCGGACGAGACGGTGCAGCGCATCTCGCTGGTGGTGTCGGCGCTGGGGTCGCGGCCGCGAGTGGTTACGGGGCTGGACAAGCTCGCCGCGGGGCACCGGCTGGGCGACGTGGTGGAGGCGGTGGCGCAGCAGGCGTACAAGCAGTGCCATCCGCTGGAGAACATCATCGTCGACCCCGACTGGCGCCGGGCGATGGTGCCCGTCTACGTACGCCGCGCGCTGCAGGAGATGATTCCAACCCGCGTGCTGGCGGCGTGATACGTCCGGGTAGAGACGCAACCCTCCCCACCACGGGCTAAAGCCCGCGGCTAGAAAGGCCAGAAGCCCCGTCTCGGCTCGCTTACGCTCGCCGAACGGGGCTTCAACTACCCGTGGGGCCGGCGTCGATGTGTCGAAGCCGGCCCCGCAGCGTCGGAAAGGAGGTCCTTCGGTCGCGCGCGGGCGGTTAGGCGACGGACGGGTCCGCGCGGCGCTCCCTCAGGAAGTCAACGGCGCTCGTGAGGGGTCCGAGCGCCAGACGTTCCTCCATCACACCATCACACCATCACACCATCACACCATCACACCATCACACCATCACACCATCACACCATCACCCCGTCACCCGTTCACCCGTTCACCCGTTCACCCGTTCACCCATCCCCTCACTGGCTCCGCAGCGCCTCGACGAGCTCCTGCTTGCCCATCTTGCTCCGGCCGGGAATCTTCTTGGCCTTGGCGATGTTGTACAGCTCGTCGCGGGTGCGGTCCTCGTAGCCGCTGTTGGGATTTCCGGTGCCCTGCGTGTGCTTGTTGGGCGCGCGCCCCTCGAGCCGGCGGTTCTTGTTCACGGTTCGCGCGGCGATCTCCTCGGCCCGCCCCTGGTCCATTCCGCGGTCCAGGGAGCTTTCCTTGATCGCCTCGTACAGTTTCTCGTCGTGCTTGCTCCAGCCCTTCGGCATCGCTTCCTCCAGATCAGGTGTGCCCCGCGGCCCCGCGTGTGGCAAGAAATCGGCCTGACCCCTAGCTTTACATGATGCACAGGCTTCGTCTCATCACCCTCGGTGTCGCCGCGGCGGCGCTGGGCGGCACGCTGGCGTGGGCCAACCAGCCCGATGCGCCGCCGCTGCCGCCCGATGCGCGCGCCGACCAGGTGCGCGTGGACAAGAGCGAGCGCACGCTGGTGCTGCTGCGCGAAGGGCGCGCGATCAAGACGTACCGCGTGTCGCTGGGCGGCGCGCCGCTGGGCCACAAGCGCCGCGAGGGCGACGAGCGCACGCCGGAGGGGACGTACCTGCTGGACTACCGCAACCCGCGCAGCAGCGCGCACCGATCGCTGCACGTCTCGTATCCCGACTCGGCGGACGCGGCCCGCGCCCACGCGGCGGGCGAGGACCCGGGCGGGCTGATCATGGTGCACGGCATCACCAACGGCCTGGGGTGGATCGGGCGGCTGCACCGGCTGGCGGACTGGACGGACGGGTGCATCGCCGTGACCAACCGCGAGATGGACGAGATCTGGCGCGCGGTGCCGGACGGCACACCCATCGAGATCCGCCCCTGAAGGCGAGGCGCGACTTTACGCCAAGCGACGGAACGCATTACATTCCCTGCCTGCTGCACCGCATCCTTCCGCCGTACGTTTCTTCTCCACATCCCATGAAGCTCTTGTCCGGGTTCCGGCGAGCGATGGCGCTCGCGGTTTCGCTCGTTCCGCTGGCCGTTGCCGCGCCCGCCGCGGCGCAGATGCGCGCGTTCCAGCTCACCAGCGACAACGACGCGTACAACTTCTGGATCCCCATGGCCGTGCGTCCCGACTACGAGTACAGCAACGGGCTGCGGCTGGCGGTGGAGACGGAGGGCGCGGGGCGGTGGCGGCGCCTTGCGTCCGCGCTGGCGCCCTGCGCGGCGGGAAAGGCGGAGCCGGACGCGGAGGCAGGGTGCGCGTCCACCACCTTCGAAGCGGGGCAGCGGCTGTACAGCCCGCGCCAGGACAGCTACGAGCCCATGGCCGGCCAGCGCCCCTACGCCGGCTGGCTGTACGCCGCCGCGACGGGGCGGGTGGTGGACGGAAGGACGCGCCACACGGTGGGGATCGAGGCCGGCGTAACGGGCGCGCCGTCCCTCGGCCAGCCGGTGATGGAGACGCTGCACCGCGTGGGCGGCTTCTGGGCGCCCGTGGGATGGCGCCACCAGCTGGCGTTCGAGCCGGCGGTGGCGGTGCGCTACGGCGTGGAGCAGCGGGTGGCGGAGGCCCGCATGGGCGGCGTGCGCGCGGCGGACGTGGTGGCGCAGGCGGGCGCCTCCGTGGGGAACCTGCGGACGGCGGCGCAGGTCGGCGCCCGAGCCCGGGCGGGGTATCGCCTGGCGCATCCGTGGGCCGCCCGGGCGCAGCGGGGCATTTCGGTGTACGTTACGGCGGGCGCGGAGGGCGAGGTGGTGGCCCACGACCTGTTTCTGGACGGCAACACCTTTGGCGGCGACCGGCGCGTAACGCGCGAGCCGCTGGTGGCCGAAACCAGCTGGGGCGTCGGGATCGCCACGCACCCGCTGGGCATCGAGTACCGCGTGCAGCGCCGCTCCCGGTCGTACGCGGAGGAGCCCGGCGGGCATCCGTACAGCACCATCGAGATCACCTGGCGGCGCTAGGCCGCCGTTACTTCGCGGCCGCAGGAAACCCGCCGCACCCGTTCGGCGTATCAAGCGCCGTCACGGACCTCCACCCGACTCTTCCGGAGCCATGAGAACCTCCAATCCGTCGCTGAACTCCAAGACCTTCGAGCGGGCCGCCCCGGGCACGGGCGTGATGACCATCGGGGGCACGGTGAACAAGGTGGGCATCCTGCTGCTGCTGATGCTGATCCCCGCCTCGTACATGTGGAACAAGGTCCTGAACGCCTGGGATCCCAGCGCCGCGATGGGCGTGGCCATGATGGGCGCGCTGGGCGCGTTCGTCTTCGCGATGATCACCATCTTCAAGAAGACGTGGGCGCCGGTCACCGCGCCCATCTACGCGGTGCTGGAGGGACTGTTCCTGGGCGCCATCAGCGGCGTGTTCAACCAGGCGTATCCGGGCATCGCCATGCAGGCGATCGCGCTGACCATCGGCGTGCTGTTCACGCTGCTGCTGGCGTACCGCTCGGGGCTCATCCGCGCCACGGAGAACTTCAAGCTGGGCGTGGTGGCGGCCACGGGCGGCATTGCGCTGCTGTACCTGGTGAACATCGTGATGGGCTTCTTCGGCACGCGCATGCCGTTCATCCACGAGAGCGGCACGGTGGGCATTCTGTTCAGCCTGTTCGTGGTGGTGCTCGCGGCGCTCAACCTGGTGCTGGACTTCGACTTCATCGAGCAGGGCGCGGAGATGGGCGCGCCCCGGTACATGGAGTGGTACGCCGCCTTCGGCCTGATGGTGACGCTGGTGTGGCTGTACCTGGAGATCCTGCGCCTGCTCTCCAAGCTGCAGAGCCGCCGCTGATCCTCCCCGTTTTCGGTGGATGACGAAGGGCGGGCTCCCCGGCGCGGGAGCCCGCCCTCAAGAATGCGGGGTGGGATGTTCCGTGGGGGCGGGTGCGATGGGCTGATGACGGGGCCCTTCGAGTTCTTCGGCATACATCGGACTGCGCCCGCGCGGTGCCCCTCCCCCGGCCCCTCCCCGTTCGTTCCTCACGGAGAGGGGAGAATTCGATCGTGTTCCGGAAGGTGCGTGGCACCACCGGCCCGGAGGGGGCCTGCGCCGGCCCGGTCGAAGGCGCCACGCATCTCACCCAACGAAATCCACCGATCCGCTGTATTCTTGTCGCGCGGTGCACGACGGGTCGTGCGCCGGATCCCCATCACACAGCCAGCGAGGACGCTCATGCGCCGCAACTTCCTGCTTTCCACCGCCACCCTGGCCGCGTTTGCGCTCGCCGCGTGCGAGGGATCGCCCACAGGCGGGCCCAACGCCGCGCTGGACAGCGCCGAGGCGCAGAACGCCGCCATCGCCTGGGACGAGGTGGGCGCCGTGGTGATGGACGGGTTCGAGGGGCCCGCCTTCAACCTCTCGGCCGGCGGCGGCGAGCAGGCGGCGGCAACGGTGACCACGGAGTTCACCCGCACGCGCCAGTGCCCGGCCGGCGGCACGGCCACCCTGGCCGGCACCCACGTGGTGCAGCACGACCCCGCCACCAACAGCGGCAGCGTGCAGCTCACCGCCACCCGCACCGACGCGGCGTGCACGGTAAACGCGCGGGGGGGTGACGGCACCATCAGCATCACCACCACGCCCACCGTCGCCGTCACGTCCAGCCAGTCGTGGGGCAACGGGCAGCGCGGCGTGCGCACCGCCACGCACAAGGGCAGCTTCAGCTGGTCGCGCTCCACCGGCCAGAGCGGCACCTGCACGGTGGACCTGACGGCCACCTTCACGCCGGCGACGCACACCTACACGCTCAACGGCACCTTCTGCAACCGGACCGTCAGCGTCACGCGCACCCGCACGTAAAGCGCGGCGGATGGATGATGGAAAACACGAGCGGCCCCCGGACAGCTTCGAGTCCGGGGGCCGCTCGCGTGTGTGGCGATCCGCGTTACGCGCCGATGCGGCGATGCCGCGCGTCCTTGGAGCCCGCCGAGACCCCGGCGCCCACGCCCGCCCCGAAGAGCAGCGCCGTTCCGCCGCCGATGAAGGGGAGCAGCCCCGCCACCGGCATCGCGACGCACGCCGCGGCCACACCGGCGATCACGGGGGCGATGCCGCTGTGCACGGCGTCGACGTAGGCCAGCTTGCGGCGAACGAAGCCGCGGGTCTGCAGATATCCGAAAGCCGCTGCCGCAAAGGCGATGGCGAGGGTGATCATGTCCGTTTCTCCAGGTTCAGAAGATGCTTCGATCCGTTCCGCTTGCATCCGATACGCGGGGTTCCGCGGGAAGGTTTCAGATCGCGGTTTCGATCGATGCCCATCTCCCTGCTCAACCCCAAAGCGTACCCAGGGCGTTGACTTCCTGAGAGGGTGTTGCCGCACATCCCCCCACCCGCAGCCGTTGATTTCCTGAGGGAGCGCCACACGGAACCTGAATGCCCACAATCGCTTGCGCGCGGCCGAAGGATCTCGTCTCGGACTGCTGGGAGCCGGCCTTCAGGCACCGGACTCGACGATTCGCGATTCTGGCCGGGGTCGAGCCGTGGGCCGCAAGGGCGAATGAATTCGCGGCAACAACCACACGAAGTCCGCCTTCGCGGACTGGCCTGGGGCGGGGTGCGGAGGGTGGGGTGCGCGTGGCGGGATTGGGCAAGAGCGATTGAAATCGCGGCAACGACGTCACGCTGTCCGCCTTCGCGGACACGGCTCCGGCGCATCGGAGCAATTGCAGTTCAACCTCCCCCAGGGTTTTTTGGGGGAGGTGGGCGAGTGGTGCGAACCCGGAGGGGGCGCGCCACTCGCGCGACGTACTTTCCGGAGCGGGATCGTAGTTCTCCTCTCCCCCCTGCAGTTCGGGGGGGAGAGGCCGGGTGAGGGGGGGCGCCGGCGGGCGCAGTTCGATGCTGGTCGGAGTGACCCGATCCTGTGATGCTCTGACTGTGGACGCGCAGGTGTGTGGATCACCCCCGCCCGCCGTTGCAGGGGGCGCGAGCGTCGGCGCATATTGATTCGTCTTCCGCCTGTCCGCCGTACTCCCCTATTCTCACCAGCGATGCGCCGAATCCATCTTCCGAAGCTCCTTGCCCTCGCGGCGCTCGCGGCGTGCGGCGGGGCGCCGGCACCCGCCACCGCGCCTGCACCCGCTCCCCAGGCCGCGCCGGCGACGGGGGTGCTGCAGGCGGACGTGCGCGCGCAGCTGGAGGCGCTGGCGGCGGACAGCATGGAGGGGCGCGCCACCGGCTCCGCGGGCGGCATGCGCGCGGCCGTCTACCTGGCGCGGCGGCTGGAGGCGCTGGGCGTGCAGCCCGCGGGCGACATGGCCTACTTCCAGATCGTCCCCGTCGTCCAGGCCAACGGGCGGCTGCGGCTGCTTCCGTCGCTGGATTCGCTCGCGGAGCTGCCTGTGCAGCAGCGGCGGGAGACGTTCAACGTGATCGGGATGATCCCCGGCAGCGACCCCGCGCTGCGCCACGAAGCCGTCGTCATCGCCGCCCATTACGACCACATCGGGATGGGGCGGGCGGTGGAGGGGGACAGCATCTACAACGGCGCGGACGACGACGGCAGCGGCACCGTCGCCGTCCTGGAGGTGGCGCGGGCGCTGGCGCGCGGGCCGGCGCCGAAGCGGACCGTGATCCTCTTTTTCGCGACGGGCGAGGAGGTGGGGATGCTGGGGACGCGCTGGTACCTGCGGCACCCGGTCGTCCCGCTGGACAGCACCGTGGCGGGGCTGATGATCGAGATGATCGGCCGCCCCGATCCGCTCGCGGGCGGGGCGGGGCGCGCGTGGCTGACCGGGTACGAGCGGTCGAGCGTGGGGCAGATCCTGGCGGCGGCCGGCGTTCCCATCGTCCCCGATCCGCGGCCGGACCAGGACTTCTTCAACCGCAGCGACAACACGCCGTTCGCCCAGCTGGGGGTGCCCGCGCACGCGCTCTCGTCGTTCGGGCTGCACGGGGACTACCATGAGCTGGGCGACGAGGTCGAGCGCATCGACTGGGACCACATGACGCGGGTGGTGCAGGCGGCGGTGGATGCGGCCCGCGCGCTGGCGGACGGCCCGCGGCCCGTGTGGGCGCCCGGCGGCCGGCCGTCGCACCGCTGACCGGCATCCACCGATGATCGAAGTTCGCGAGCTCATCAAGCGCTACGAAGGGCGCATCGCCGTCGACCGGCTGAGCTTTACCGTGAACCCGGGCGAGATCCTGGGGCTGGTGGGGCCCAACGGCGCGGGAAAGACCACCACGCTGCGCGCCATCGCCGGCATCCATCCCCCCAGCGGCGGAACGGTGCAGATCGCCGGCTACGACGTGGAGCGCCAGCCCATCGAGGCCAAGCGCCGCCTGGGGCTGATCCCCGACGAGCCGCAGCTGTTCAGCACGCTCACGGTGTGGGAGCACCTGGACTTTACGGCCCGCGTCTTCGGCGTGCGCGACTGGAAGGGGGCGGGGGAGCGGCTGCTGGCGGAGCTGGAGCTGGCCGACCGCCGCGACAGCATGGCCGACGAGCTGTCGAAGGGGATGCGGCAGAAGGTGGCCGTGGCCTGCGCGCTGGTGCACGATCCCCAGGCGCTGCTGCTGGACGAGCCGCTGACGGGGCTGGATCCGCGCGGCATCCGCACGCTGTACGACCTGCTGCGCCAGCGCGCGGCGGAGGGTGCGGCAATCATGCTCAGCTCGCACCTGCTGGGGCAGATCGAGGGGCTGTGCACCTCGTTCCTGGTGGTGCGGCAGGGGCGGCTGCTCTTTCACGGCACGCGCGACGAGATGCGCGCGCGGTACGCGGAGCAGGTGGGGCCGGGCGCCACGCTGGAGGACATCTTCTTCCACCTCACGGAAGATCCTGCCCCACCCTCCGCGGCGGGGGCGGCGGCGTGAATCCCGGGCTGCGCTACCTGCTGTGGGCCGGCTTTCGCGGCGTCTTTCGCCGGGCGGGGCGGCGGATGCGCACCTTTCGCGGGTTCGTCTCCACGGGCATCGGCATCCTGTTCTTCGTGTTCGTGGTCGGCTCGCAACTGATGGCGCTGGTGGCGTCCCGCGAAACGCCGAAGCTGCACGAGGGGGTGATGCAGGGCTTTTCGCTGGTGCTGCTGCTGTTCACCATCTCATCGCTGTTCGCGGCGGACGCGCCGTTCTACTGGCCGCAGGAGGTGCAGTTTCTTTTCCCCGCCCCTCTGCGCCCCCGCGAGCTGCTGCTGTACAGCCTGCTGAGCCGCGGCTGGGTGCAGGTGTTCAGCGGGCTGTGGCTGGGGCTGGTGGGGATGCGGATGGCCATCCGCCCCGCGGCGGCGGTCCCCGCGGTGGTGCTGTCGGTGCTCTGGCTCTTCGTCCTCACCCAGCTGGTGGGGCTGCTGAAGCTGGCCATCGGCGACCGCGTGCCGCCCGCCGTGGGGCGCGCGGCGCGGCCGGTGCTGTACGCGGGCGGGGCGCTGGCGGCGTGGCTGTTCTACCGGCAGGCGCAGGCGGTGGGGTTCGGGAACGCGGTGGGCGCGGTGGTCCTTTCGCCGCCGGTGCGCTGGGCCATGCTGCCCGGGCGGCCGTTCGCCGAGACCTTCGCGGCGGAGACGGCGGGCGCGGCGCTGGCGTGGTCGGCGGCGTCCCTGGCGCTGGTCGTGGCGGCGGCGGGGGCGGCGCTGGCGACGGGGGTGGACTTCCGCGAGCGGTCGCTGGTCTCCAGCGCCAAGCGGTTCGACCGCATCCGGCGGATGCGGCGCGGGCGCGGCGGACTGGCCAGCGCGTCGGCGCCCAAGAACCGGAAGATCCCCGTCCCCTCCTTCGCCTTCCTGGGCGCCGGCGCGCCCCTCGCGCGGCGGCAGGCGTACGAGCTGGGGCGCGGGCTGCGCACGCTGGGGGCGCTGGCGTTCATGGCGGGGATGGCGTTCTTTTACGTGATCGGCCTTCCGCGCTGGATGAAATCCGACAACGGCGGCGAGCTGGGAACGTCGCTCGTGTTGCTGGCGGTGGTCTTTCCGCTCCTGGGCACCGGCGGATTTTCGGTGGATTTTCGCCGCGACGTGGAGCGCATCGGCTACCTGCGCTCGCTGCCCCTGCGGCCCACCGCGGTGGCCGTCGGCGAGGTGTTCGTGGCGGCGGCGACCATCGCGCTCTTCAACCTGATCCTGCTGGGCGTCGCGGTGTGGATGGTGGACGGCTCGGTGCAATTGCGGATGGCGGTGCTGGCCGCCGTGGTCGCGCTCCCCGTCGCCTGGCTGGCGGTGACGCTGGAGAACTGGCTGTTCCTGATGTTTCCCACGCGCACCCAGGCGGACGGCGGCCAGCAGAGCGCCTTCGTGGGCAAGCAGCTCATCAAGATGCTCTTCAAGCTCTTTCTGCTCGGCACCGTGGCGGTGGCGGCGGGGCTGATGTCGCTGGTGGGGGGATGGGTGGCGGATACGGCCGGCGCCGCGGCGGGCGCGGTGCTCGTCGTCGCGCTGGCCTGCTGGGCGGCGACGCTGCTGCTGGCGCGGGCGTACCAGGGGTTTGATCTGACTATGGATGCGCCTGGGTGAGGGTGTGAGGGTGTGAGGGTGTGAGGGTGTGAGGGTGTGAGGGTGTGAGGGTGTGAGGGTGTGAGGGTGTGAGGGTGTGAGGGTGAACGGGTGAACGGGTGAACGGGTGAACGGGTGAACGGGTGAACGGGGGCCAGACACCGTTCCGTCCAAAGCGGGATCGAATTCTCCCCTCTCCGTGAGGAACGAACGGGGAGGGGCCGGGGGAGGGGCACCGCGCGACGGGGCCCTCACCCCCGCCAGGCCTTTCGCTCGTTCCTCGCGACGGCTGGCGACCCCTCCCCCAAACTGCGGGGGAGGGGTGGTTCTTTGTCGCTCCCTGTCACCTCGTCACCTTGTCACCCGTTCACCCGTTCACCCCGTCACCCCGTCCGCATTGACGCTCCCCACGTGGCCCGGTACGTTTTCCAGCGCGCCAAACACCACCACCCGCACCGAAACAAGAGGTCCGTCTGGGCAAGCTCACCGTCCTGCTGATCACGGCTTTCGTGGACATGGTGGGTGTGCTGATGGTCATCCCGCTGCTGCCCTTCTACGCCAAGGACATGGGCGGCGGCGGGCTGTGGGTGGGTGTGCTGGTCTCGGCGTTCTCCCTGGCCCAGCTGCTCAGCGCGCCGCTCTGGGGGCGCGTTTCCGACCGGCACGGCCGCCGCCCCGCGCTGCTCATCGGCCTGGGGGCGGCGGCCCTCTCGTACGTGGTGTTCGCGTTCGCGGGCAACCTGTGGATCCTCCTTCTCTCCCGCCTGGTGCAGGGCGCGGGGGGCGGCACCGTGGGCGTGCTGCAGGCCTACATCGCCGACGCCACCGAGCCGCAAGACCGCGCCAAGTCCCTCGGCTGGCTCTCCGCGGCGACCAATGCCGGAGTGGCGATCGGGCCGGTGATCGGCAGCACCAGCATGCAGCTGGGGCACCAGGCGCCGGGGCTGCTGGCGGCGGGGCTGTGCATCATCAACATGGTGTTCGCCTGGGCGTTTCTGGCTGAGACCAACATCCAGCGCAAGCACGACGCAAGCCTGCCGCCCCCCGTCCGCGGCCGCGAGATGGCGGCGCGCGTGCTGGGCCACCCCGGCGACCCCGCGCCGCGGCTGATCTGGATCTACGCCATCGGGATGGCGGCGTTCGCGGGGTTCACCTCCACGCTGGCGCTGTTCCTGAACGCGCGCTTCGGGATCACGGCCAGGACCATCGGCTACGCGTTCCTGTGGACGGGGAGCGTGTCCGTGGTGGTGCGCGCGCTGGTGCTGGGGCGGATGGTGGACGCGCTGGGGGAGGCGAAGCTGGCGCGCCTGGGGCAGACGCTGCTGGGCGTGGGGCTGCTGCTGATGCCGTTCACTTGGCGCGTGGGCGGCGGGATGACCATCGATCCGCCCGGCGGCGCGTGGCGCACCCATGTGGATGCGCGGGTCGCGGGGACGCTGGTGGCGCTGCTGCTGCTGGGGCTGCTGGCGCGCGTGACCCGCGCGATGGAGCGGCAGGAGCGGGTGCGGATGCTGGGGATGGTGGGCTTCATCATCGCCGCGGTGGTGGGGGTGCTCTTCTGGCGCAGCCCGGCGCCGCTGGCGATCGGCATGGCGGACCGCTTCCCGCTGGAGTGGAAGTTCGTGGCGCTGGCGGCGGTCATCACCACGGTGCCGTTAGGAACGGCGTTCACCTTTCCCTGCGTGACGGCGCTGCTCAGCAAGGTGATCGACCCACGCGAGCGCGGCGTGGTGATGGGGGTACAGCAGAGCTTTGGCGGCGCGGCGCGGGTGATGGCGCCGCTGCTGGCCGGCTGGATGTTCGACGCGCTGGGGACGGGGTTTCCCTTCTGGACCAGCGCCGGCTTCGTCCTGGCCAGCCTGTTCCTCACCTTCGGCATCGACCGCGGCGCCGCGCGTGGTGGCACCCCCGCGACGGCGGCGGGCCCGGCGGTGGCGCCCGCGGCGGATTGAGGGCGGAGCAGTCGGCGCCGTGGCGAGGATGAGCGGATGAATCCGCTGCTGGGAAAGCGACAAGCCCCGTCTGGCTCGTACCTCGCCGGACGGGGCTTCAACTTCACGGCACCGCAGGCTTCCGGAGCCGCGACGGAATCAGCCCATCGTCAACCTTCCCCCAGGGTTTTTTGGAGGAAGGTGGGCGAGTGGTGCGAGCCCGGATGGGGGCGCCCGCGGAGCCGGTCGAACCGCGCTGATCTCGACCCATCAACAACCTTCCCCCGGCAGTTTCGGGGGAAGGTGGGCGAGTAATGCGAGCCCGGATGGGGGCCTGCTCCAGAGCCAGCGGAAAAGCAAAAGGGCCGCACCCGGGTGGGTGCGGCCCTTCGCGTCTGGCTTGCCGTCGAGCGGAGCTTACAAGCCGCCTGCCAGCGACGAGTTGGTGACGGCGCGGTAGGCGTTCACGCGGCCGTTGCCGAAGGTGGTGTCGTAGCCCGAGGCGCCGATGTCGTCGGCGGTACCCTCCAGGCGGGCGCGGAGCGCGGCGCCGCGCAGGCCCGTCATGGACGCCACGATCCCGGCGATGCCGGTGACCTGCGGAGCCGCCATGGACGTACCCTGGAAGTAGGCGTAGCCGCTGCGGACGGAGCTGTAAATGCCGCCCTCGGCGGTGGTGTTGCTGTACAGCTCGCCACCCGGCGCGCTCAGGTCCAGCCCCGGACCCCAGCTGCTGTAGTAGGCGCGCTTGTCCTGCCAGTTGGTGGCCGCGACCGAGATGGCGTTCGGATCGCACGCGGGGCAGTCTACCGTCCCCGTGTTGCCGTTTCCGGCCGAGGCGATCACCAGCACGTTCTTGCTGGTGGCGTAGGCGATGGCGTCACGCTCGGCGTTGGAAAGCGAGGCGCCGCCCAGCGACAGGTTCATCGCCACCATCCCCGGGTAGTCGGCCGCCGCGCGGATGGCGCTGGCGATGCCCGCGGTGGGGCAGCCGTTGCGGCCGCACACGCGCTGCACGTACACCTTTACGTTCAGCCCCGCGCCCGAGACGCCGGCCACGCCCACCGTGCGGCCCGCCATGGTGCCGGTGGTGTGCGTGCCGTGGTCGTTGTCGTCGGTGGGGTTGTTGTCGTTGCTGTACCAGTCGAATCCGGCGATCAGCTGGCCGGGGAGGAACTCGGCGTGGCTCAGGTTCACGCCCGTGTCGATGCTGCCGACGACCACGGGGCTGCCGCCCGCGGCGTATGCTTCGATGTTGTCCTCGTCGGCGTCAGCCAGCGAGATGGAGTTGTTCACGACCTGCCCCTTGCTGCTGCCGCTCTTGAACTTGATGGTCAGCCCACCGGGGTTGAAGAACGCCCACAGCCGCGGATCGATGGCGTCGATGTGGCGCACGTAGTTGGGCTCGGCGTATTCCACGCGCGCGTCCTGCTCCAGCCGCGCCGCCAGCGCCCGCTCTCCGCCGGGCCCTACACGCAGCACGCCGAACGCGTTGCGGTGCCCCATGCGGGCCAGGACCGCGCCATGGACGGCCGCCAGCTGCTCCAGGCTGCCGCCGTTGCGCATCTTGACCACCACCTCGCCGGGGACCACCTCTTCGGCGGCGCGGGAGGTCGCCAACGGCGCCAGCTGGGTCTCGGCGGGCGCGGCGGCGGGATCTGCCGAGCCGTCGGAGCACGCCGCGAGCGCCGCCAGGGCGAGCACCGCGGAAATTCGGGAACGCTGCATGGGTCACACTCCGGACCTGGAGGGGGATGGAAAGCCGCGCACGGGAAGGGGGGCGCGAGCTACGGCTCCGGAACGGGCTGCGGGGCCGTGGAGCACCGGGTCTGGCAGCAATCCCTACGCCGGAATCAAATGTATCCGGCTGAAGGGGATAGGCCGATCTGCGGCAACGAGATGCGAACGCAGCAGACGGCATATGTATCCATCCGCCTGCTACGCAGGTGCACCGTTCTGGTTCACCTCGGCACCGGACGGGTGCGGCGTGTGGCGGCCGCTCGCCTCGATCGCGCCGTCGCGACGGACGGCTCTCAAGATCGCGCAGCAGGTGTCGCGGACTCCCTGATCCGTGCGTTGCCGACAGCCTCCGCCGATCCACATCCCTCGCCTCAAAAACGCCGATGGCCCCCTGCCGCACCTCCAGCCCTCTCCCGTTCCCGACGGCTCCAGGGATCGTGCCTCGCTGACCACGGTGCAGCCGTCGGTACCGCGTCGTGAGAGCAGCGGAAACGGCACGAGAAAACTCTGTTGACTCTGGTGACTCTGCGTGAGGCCGAATCTTTTGCGGCTCTGGACGAAGCGAAGAGGCCGGAACTCCGCGGGGGAGCTCCGGCCTCGTTCATCTTCCGATCAGAGCGGCCAGATCCCGTGGGACCGGCGCCGCGGTTTAGCGGTGGGCGATGGGGTCGGCGTTGCCGTCGGGGTCGCAGGTGGCGTTGCCGTCGGCGCGCACGCTGCCCAGCAGCAGTATGCCGGCCACGTGCGGCGCCGCCATCGAGGTGCCGCTCATGCTGGTGGTGCCGCCGCCCTTGCGGGTGGAGACGATGCTCACGCCCGGCGCCGCGTAGTCGACCGGCGGGTTGCCGTAGTTGGACCACGAAGGCATGCAGCCGTTGCTGGCGATGGCCGAGATGGTGTAGATGTTGGAGCCGTTCACGCGGGCCGGCGTGAAGTTGTTGGCGTTGGCGCCGTCGTTGCCGGCGGCCAGCGCGAACTTGATGCCCTTCTGGGCCGCGTCGCTCACGGCCTTTTCGAGCGTGGCGTTGCTGCCGCTGCCGCCCAGGCTCATGTTGGCCACGTCGCCGCTGCTGCCGTTGGCTGCCACGTAGTTGATGCCGGCGACGATGTCGGCGTAGCTGCCGCTGCCGCTGTTGCCCAGCACGCGCACCGCGCAGACGTACGCGTTGGCGGCCACGCCCACTACGTCCTGGCTGTTGTTCTTGGCGGCGATGGTGCCGGCCACGTGCGTGCCGTGCCCGTTGCCGTCGGCCGGGGTGTTGTATCCAAAGGCGGCGTGGCAGTTCTTGCTGGTGTTCAGGTCGGTGTGCGCCAGGTCGATGCCGGTGTCGATGATCCAGGCCGTCTTGCCGGTGCCGTCGCCGGCGCCGCCCACGCGGGTAATGCCCCACGGAGTGCTCTGCGTGCCGCCACCCCCGCCGCCCGGACGCGCCGTTTCGCGCGGCAGGTTCAGCGAGACGATGTAGTCCTTCTCCACGATCTCCACGCGCGGGTCGCCCACGATGCGCGACAGGCGGGCCTCGGGGATGACGGCCGTAAAGCCCGGAGCCGCATGCTTGCGGGTGGATTGCACCGCGAAGCCGTTGCCGCGCGCCAGGTCGGCCGAGGCGGCGTCCACGTCCACGCCCGGCTTGAAGGTGACGATGTAGCGGGGGGCGTTCTCCGAGCTGGACAGCGACGCGTCGCCGGGGGTGGCAACGGGTCCGTCCTGGCAGGCGGCCAGGGCAAGGGCGGCCAGTGCTGCGACGGGAAGACTGCGGCGCATGACGTTCTCCTCGGTTGTGGAGGATCGGTGCGGCCCCGCGCCAGGCTCCCGATCAAAGGGGTCGAGCGTGGCGAGGTGGTCCGCGGGAGGTAGCGGGAACTCCGGCAAGCGCGGGGCCGATCTGC